>CALFYU010000064.1 GCA_937952455.1 uncultured Planctomycetaceae bacterium | reverse complement strand
GTCCGCCGCCGGCGCAACGATCGAACCAATGGGCGGTCTCCCCGTCGCGCTCGGCCGACAACGTGGCCATCTTGTTGTCGGATCCGCACCTGACCTGGGAAGGGTTGGCTGTGATGTACGAAGCCCGCGTGCATGCCGGCGATTTGCACATGAACGGGTACTTTCTGATTGGATCGCCGATCATGGGGATCGGTCACAATCAGCACGTCGGTTGGGCGCTGACCACCGGCGGACCCGATACGGCGGATGTCTACGAGATGAACATCCGGCTGAATCCGCAACTGGAATACGAATATGACGGCGAGTGGCGGCCCTGCGAAACGACGTTTTTTCCGATTCCGGTCAAAGGATCGACTCCCGCGATTCGGCCGGCCGTCTATACGCATCTCGGCCCGCTGATCAGCCCGCCCGACGTGGCGGCCGGCAAAGCGTATGTCGGGGCGACGCTGTATATGAAGCAGAACCGGTTGTTTGAACAATTTTACCGCATGACGATGGCGAAGAACGTGCGCGAGTTTTACGACGCGCTGGGCATGTGCGAGTTCAACGAACAGAACATTATGTTCGCCGATACGAACGGCGACATCGGCTACGTCCGTTGCGGCGCGACGCCGATCCGCCCGGAGGGTTACGATTGGGATCGCCCCGTGCCAGGCAACACGTCTAAAACCGCTTGGAAGGGAAAACATGCGATCGACGACTTGGTGCATGTTTTCAATCCGCCGCAAGGGTACATGCAGAATTGCAATATCAGCCCGGAGAACATGATGGCCGATTCGCCGCTGAGGCCGGCGGATTATCTGGATTACATCTTCAATGTTTCGTGGGATACAAACAATCCCCGCGGGTTGCGGACCGTGCAACTCTTGGACGCCGACGACTCGGTGACCCGCGAAGAGGCGATCGCCATCACAATGGACGTCGCCGACTATTTTGCGCCGCAATGGAAGAAGGAACTGAAATTGGCCGTCGCGGCGGCGGGGCAAGAGAAAATGAAAGACTAGGAGTTTGCGGCGGCCGTGAATGCGATCCAGTCCTGGGACGGCGAATTCACCGCCGAAGCGACGGCGACGGCGGTGTACAAATTTTGGCGGCTCAAGTGCGGCGACAGGCTTGACCTGAAACCGCTCATTGGCGGCGGGCATCTCAGCGCCGACGACCAAGCCCAAGCGCTCGAATTGTTATCTGAGACGATCGCCGAGATGAAATCGAAGTACGGACGCTGGGACGTGGCGTGGGGTGAGATTCACAAGGTCGGACGCGGCGGAAAGTATTACCCCGTCGGTGGGGCGGAGTTCCGCTCGGGACCGAAGGAGGCCAACTTCTCCGAGACGCTCTTCGACGTGAACACCAAAGAAGACTCCGAGCAGCCCGGCCGGTACATCGCAAACAACGGATCGATGGCGATGATTTTGATGTTCTTTCACAAGGATGGCATCAAATCGCTGACCTGTACGCCGTGGGGCCAAAGCGGGGATCCGAATTCGCCGCACTATATGGACCAGGGGGAACACCTCTATTCCAAACGGAAGATGAAGCCGACCTGGTGGGCGCAGGCGGAGTTGATGCAGAATTTGGAATCGACGACGGTGTTGACGATCGGCGAATGATTGACGCAGTTGGCAGGTCACGCTGTGCATGACTAAACTTGGGTGGTGCGGCCTTGAAGTGGTTGAGTACCGACAGGCACAAGAAGCTGCGCCGTGTGGGGTCTTCACTATGTGGACGCGCATGGCGCAGCTTCTTGTCGCTACGCGACCCAGCCAATTCTGGCTGGGCCATCGCGGCGTCGTCACGCAAAGCATGACCTGCGCTTAGCGGTCTTGTGCATCGCGGCGGCGTTGGCCGAGTTCTTCGAAATAGCGGCGGACTTCCGGCGCGTATTTCGGCAGGTATTCCTCGCTGAAATTGTTGAGCAGCCGATTGCGGACCGCTTCGGGGAGATGGCCCCAGATGTCTTTGAACATTCGTTCGCGGGCGGCGGCGCGCTCTTGGGCTTCGCGGGCCTCGTCCAGCCGTTCCTCGGAATTCTTTCCGTCAGCGGGCTGCCGCTCCGTTTCGGATTGCTGCTGCTGGTCCTGCTGTTGCTGTTTTTGTTGTTGTTGATTCTGCTGTTTTTGCTGTTGCTGGTTGTCTTTGGGGGGCGGTTGGTTGTTTGGATTGGGTGGTGGAGGGGTCGGTTGGTTTTTGAGGCGTTCGATCAAGGGGGTCA
>CALFYU010000063.1 GCA_937952455.1 uncultured Planctomycetaceae bacterium | reverse complement strand
ACCATTTTGTTGCCCGTTTTCATCATCGGTCCAGTCACGGAGATGCGGTCGCCCTTCGCGAAATCAAACTCCTTTAGCGGCTGGACCGGTCCGAGATCAACAAATGTCGATTCATCTTGCGCGTTAAGCGGAACGACCCGATGTTTATTGCCGCGTACCTTTACAGATTTCATGTTTTGGATTTTGCCAGCGACCGATCTTTGGCGCGGAGCTGTCAGCCGCTTCGTTGCGAGCTTTCTCCTTCTGCTCATCCGTCCCGGCGTCGCCAAATGAGTAGTAGTTGTAGTCGTCATATTGCCCGTCAAGGTCCCAGTCCGAATACGACACCATTGCGGCATACAGGCCATCGTTGTCGTAGTCATTATAGTCGTAGAACCAGTCATCGTTCTTCAGCTCATTGCCGTAGCCGTACCAAGTGTCGTTGTCGACATCGATACTTGTACGGTTCTCGGCAAAGTCGAATTTCTCGTCGTCCCATTCGCCAAACGATTCGTCCGTCGGATTGTAGTCGTTTCCGTCCAACCATTCGGAGATGTCGTACCAAGCGTCGTCCTCGTAGTAGGGAGAGTTCGCTTCCCACTACTCGTCTGCGAATGCCGCATTTGCGCCAATTACGATGCCACAAGCCAACAGCACGGCAAATGCTTTTGACATTGATTTCAATCCCTTCATTTTAGTTTTTTCCTTCAAATGATGGCTACAGAATTGTGACGCCGAGTTCCTGTCAGCTCGAGATAACTTCGTTGTGAGTCATTTACCCGTCACTGTCAGAACTCCAAGACCGCATCAAAATTCGCGGTATCGGGTCAACGTGTTGTTACGCAGTGGGGGTGGCCTGATCAAGGAGTGGCGAAATCTACCAGAAAGCCACTTATTTGAAGAATCTCACGAACGACAGTGGCCGAACACCGACGGAATCCAATGCGGAGAGCTCGTTGTTTAAGTTGAATCGCAGAGATGAACTTCGGCAAATCAGAATGATCGTCATGGGCGGCCGGCGCCTCTGTCCGCCAAGTACGACAGTTTGATGTGCTCGGTCGTCTCCGGCACATAAGATCGGATGCTTGGTCAAAAAGCCGCGTTGCGGGCAGTCCCTTGTGACGATAGCATCGCGAGATTTGTATTACGCGGCGTGCAGTGCTTCCAGCTTTACCGGTCCTCATGTTCTTTCTGCGAGTTGGAAGTTTGCGCCGTGTTTAATAGCGCCGCGACCGCGTTTTGCAATTCGGAGGCGATATGCTCGTGAGATTCCGCCTCGTCGCCGCTTTCGAAGTCTTCGAATAGCGCATCAACGTTCATAGTTTCTCCAAAAGCAACGCGAATTTTCTGCGGACGCGGCAGCCAGCGTCCTGGCGGAAGCGACTCGTACGCACCACGGATCGCCGTAGGAATCACCCGCGCAGAACGGCTCTTCAACAGCAGACCGATGCCCGACCGGAACGGCTGGAGCTGGCCGTCGGTCGAACGCGCACCTTCGGGAAACCAGACGAGATTGTGATCTTGTTTGAGCACCGCAGCTCCAAACGCCAGGCTCGACATTGCACCATGCTGGGGATCGACCGGCACGACGTGCGTCACGCGGCTGAACCAACGCATGACGAAATTATTGAATAATCTTCCGGTCCAGGCGCCCCAATAGGTGTGACGCAGTCGCTGCCAAGGGAGCGCTGCGGCGACTGCGGGAGGGTCGAGATAGCTGACATGGTTGGGAGCGATCACGATCGGACCGTCCGGCAAGTGGTCCAGACCTTGAACCTCCAATCGAAACAGGCATCGCATCACGAGGCGATTGACGGCGAATACGCTGCGGGACACGAGTGACAGAAGGCGACCGTGCGGCTGCAAGTACCGCCGTTGGCTATCGCTCAGAGCGGACTCGGGGTCGTCCAACGGGGACATGTCCGAACGTTCGCCCGCCTCAGTTGCTTCACTCGCTTCACGAAGCAAGTCCCGCACCGTTTCGATTCTCCCGATCGCTTCTTCGTCGATCTCGACACCGGTTTGGCGACGTATGTCCAGCGAGAGACTCATCCATTCAAGTGAATCCGTTCCCAAATCGAGTCGCATGCTGCTATTGGGCGTCAAAGGATGATAAGCATATTTCTCGGCGAGTAGTTCCCAGGTCTCTTTTGCCGCCGAATCGTCCAACAGCACACGGTCGTCGCTGGACATTTCCTCAATGGTGACCGGTTCTTGGGCAACATCTTGGTTACGTTCGCCCGCTTGTTCGAATCGCTCTCGCAACTTGTGCCGCTGAATCTTGCCCAGTCGCGTTCGCGGAAGTGACTGGCGCGTCAAATGAAAATCGGCGATTTGCCGATAGGCACGCAACTCGCTGCCCTGCGTTTTGACTGCGCGGGCAACGGATTCCTCGACATCATCGTCATCGATTTGGCTGACTTCCGGCACAATGAGCGCAACGAGTCGGCCGTTGTCGTCCAACACACCGATTTCGCGGATGGCCGAATTGTCGGAGTACGCGCTTTCCACGTCGTCAGGATGCACGTTCTCGCCGCCTTCGGTCACAATCATTGTGCCCTTGCGACCGGTGACGTGCAGATCGCCGAACTCGTCGAGGTAGCCGAGATCGCCTGTGTGAAACCAATCTTCGTTGGTCAGTACTTCCTCTGTCTTTTCCGGCAAATTTAAATATCCGCCGAAGACGCTGGGGCCGCGGACGACGATTTCGCCGATGCTCTGTCCGGCGACATCTCCGCCAACGTCACGATCGCCGTCGTCAATCCGCAACTCGACGTGCGGAATGACTTTGCCCACGGTGCCGATCCGAATTCTGCCGGGCGGGTTGAGCGTCAACAGCGGAGACGTCTCCGTCAGACCGTAGCCGATTGCCACCTGCCAACCAAGGGATTCCAAGTTCCACGCTAATTCGTCGTCCAACGGCGATCCGCCGCTGGCGGCTACCCGCAGATTTGGCCCAAATCGACGATGCAGCGGCCACAGCAGCCATTTCCCCACACGGATACCGAACCGCCGGCGCACCCAGCGGCTTACCGCCAATGCCGAGCGAGTCCCAAATTTGGAGACACCACCATGCGATTCGATCGTCGTCTTTATTCCATCGTACAGTGCGCGATATAGCCGTGGCACGCCGATTACGATGGTGATAGCTGTCTCCTTAAAGGCCCGCATCATCTGCGGTCCGGTCAGCGAATACGGTAGCACAATGGATAGTCCACGCGCGAGCGGAGTCAACAATCCGACGACGAATGGATAAACGTGGTGCAGCGGCAATGGCAACAGGACTCGGTCGTCGTCGTTCATCAGATCCGCATTCAGCAACACATCGACCTGCGCAGCAATGTTTTCGTGCGTGAGTGGTACGCCCTTCGGTGGGCCCGTTGTACCGGACGTGTAGAACAAGACGGCGGGGTCATCCAACTCAGCACGCGGCAACTCGCTCGGTCGATCAACAATAAGCCGCTGCCAACTTTGCTCGTCGTCCCGATCGACGTCGAGTAGCACAATGTCTGTCGACGCATCCAGCTGCAACTCAGCAAGACGCGCGGCCCCGTTAGCATCGGTGAGCACACAGCGCGGTTTGCAGTCGGTGAACACGTGAACCAGTGCGTCGTCGTCGAATTGCACATCCAATGGTGCGGGCACGGTGCGAGCGCGAATGACTCCCAAGCAGGCCGCAATCCAGGCGGAACTGTTGGGCGCAAACAGAGCCACAACGTCTCTCGGATCAACGCCCCTTTGTTGCAGGCCCGCCGCAAATCGTCGGCTGATATCGTCGAGCTGTTCGTAGGAAGTGTGATGGGCGTCCTTTTCTTCCAATGCAATCACCGCGGACCGCGCGCCATGGCGGGCGAGTGTATTGATCCAAAGGTCCAGCGTGCGTGGTTCGCTCATGGCGCAACATTACGGCTCAAAGCCCGTGGAAACAGGACTGTTTTCCGCATAGCACGAGCCGATCCCGTTTATGCGTCTGTGACGCGTGGAATTCTCCAGCGCTATCGGACGAGCTTTCTCAATTCGACGGCATCACCAAATGCCCCTTCGGTATTTATATGTTTCCGAACAAAGCGTTGCAGCTCGGACGTGGAGGCCGTCAGCAACAATTGTTCGTCCATATTTCCATTGTCACCATTCAAGGGGTGGCCCAACGGCGTAACCTTTGTGTGCGGCAGGGCATCTGGGGTGTCTTGCAGGTGTTCCTCAAGCCATTTCGGGTTCATCGGAGCAAGCGAAAGAGTTTTTTCGCCTATCTCGACACGCAGAAACGTATGGACCGGTTGAAAATGAAATCTATGTAAGCCGTTGTTTGTCGCTTGCGGAGCGATGGGAAATAAGTCGAGGAATAATGCGTCCTCCAATTTTACGAGATGAGCCAAAAACGTCCCGGGCCGTCCCTCGTCGTCGGTCATCACCAGGCGATATGCCTGATCCCGCTGATCTTCCTGCGACACGGTGAATTGCCAAGTGGTTTCCTGGTCCGATTGCTCCCACGTACCGACCAGACTTTCACGATAGACGACGTCCGATGAGGTGTAGAGCGGATGCACAGATCGGACGCAACCGGCGAGGATGCCGGCGGCGGTCAACACGGAGATTGTAATGGAACTTCTCTTAAGCATTTTCATCACGACAAACCTTCAAGAATAGCCGCCAATCAACCGGTGGTGCGCTCGTAGCGGCCCATCAACTCGGTCTGATCGAGAATGTGCCCCTTGATCTTTTTTTCGACTTGGTCTCGTGAGGCGCCGGCCGGCAACTGCAATGACTCGACATCCAAGGCATACAACCGAAAATAATATCGATGTTGCCCATGGTTGGGCGGCGGGCAAGGCCCCCCATAGCCGACCTGTTGAAAGTCGTTGCGTCCCTTGACGCCGACGCCATTGACTTCGCCCGGTAGGTCTTTCGCGTCGCCAGGAATGTCGAAGAGCGCCCAATGCGTAAATGTTCCGCCGGGAGCATCAGGGTCGTCGGCGATCAAGACATAACTGCGGGTGTTTTGTGGTGCATGAATCCACTGCAGCGCAGGCGACGTATTTTCGCCGTCACAAGTGAATGCCGTTGGCATGATTCCGTCCGGAATGAACGCCGGGCTGGTCAGCGTAAATCCTTGCTCAGACATGTTTGTGGTCCTCGTTTCGACGTCCGGCCGGATGAGAGAGCCCGCCGGCCGACTCGCACAATTCGTGACGATTCGCATCGCAGGCAGAGTGTATTTTTCGTCTTCCGATGGCGACCGTTTACGGGGCTGATACCTCCCGTTCGCGCTGGACTTCACAGCCTATGCAGTAGGGCGTGTGGGGAATGGTGTTTAGTCGCTCGGACGAGATCTTCCCTTCGCAGCTTTCGCAGTTGCCAAATGTTCCCGCTTCGATACGGCCGAGCGCCGCGTCGACTTGGTTTAGAATCTCCCCTTCAGTTCTTTCTAACGCGATCTTTTCTTTCTAACGCGATCTTTACGTCGACTCCTTCGCTGTCGCGGTCTGCGTTGTGGGTCGGTACGTCAGAGGAATCGCCCGGTGCCTTGATATCCTCATTCACTGAATCCTCCAATCGACGTATCTCCTCGAGCAAACGGGATCGCATCTCCTGTAGTTGAGTTTTGTAGCGCGACGTTTCAACAGTTTTCATTGCTGGAGTCGCTCTCAATTCAATCTTTCACCCAGAGTCAACGCTCCGAATTCGATTCTCGCCACCCCCCTTTAGCGACGCAAACGCCGTGCCGGTACCGGAAATACCTCCAAACATGTTTGTCCGTTCGCGGCGTGGCCTCACCTGAGGCAAACGGACGTGCATGCGGTCATCGATTCCGATCTGCAAATGTGGGCAATTGTCCGACAACTGCGACACAATGACGTAGGAGGATGTCGGGAAAACATGCAGCCCAACCTAGGTTCCACCACTTTCTAGGGATGTTCCGCGTGTCAGTGGCACGACATTTGCCCCAATTCAATCAGCGACGAATTGCACCATAGGTGGCGTCGAGACAACACAGGCACTTCACGAAGGAAACCCAAGATGACAAATACGAGCGTTAAGAAAGTCAACGCGTCAGCGGCGCCGACGGGAGAGATGGGGCAGAAGTATCTCGCAAGCGGGGTGCAGGTAGCCATGCGCTTATGGGAAGAGGAGCCGACAGGTGAAATGTCCAAGTCCAGCAAACGCGACTACGAAACGATCGGCTATGCGCTCAGCGGCTGCGCGGAGTTAAAGCTGGAAGGCCAGAAATTACTGTTAGAATCCGGAGATTGTTGGGTTGTCCCGCGCGGCGCCCGGCATAGT
>CALFYU010000062.1 GCA_937952455.1 uncultured Planctomycetaceae bacterium | reverse complement strand
TGGCACCCAAATTGTGAAAGTTCAATTGGAGAACGAACACAATAACACCAAGCTCCAAAGCCGACGACCCACTTCCCTCAAGCCTCACGCGCAGCGTGTCAAAACACAATCTCAATCCGCTGCGACTCGTCGAGCGTCTGGGAGTGGACCTCGATGACGTCCCGCACCAACTCAAATTTGGCCGGCGGGATTTCGATGGCGATCTGATGCGCCTTGGGAATCGCCAACTGCCGGGGATAATGGTAACCCCGTTCGACGCGGCCGATACTGGCGCGATAGCCGTCGGTGCCGGTGACTGTTCCCGTCACGTCCTGCCGCAAGTCGCGAATGGGAACGCGGCGATTTAGCTGAATGACAATCTTATAGGACTTAAACGGTTCGGGGTCCTCCGGAACGGTCCACACCGAAAAACTGCCTTGGGTGACCACCTTGCCCTTGTTTCTCGGCATCGCAAATCCACCGCGTTTCCAGGACTTGCCTTCGCCGCCCCCTTCGTTCACAAGATCGAGCGAGTTTTCAGGAAGCGCGGGCAACATCGCCGTCGAATCCGCAAACTCGCTGAGAGCCGTCTCCGGCATGATACGAGGGTTGTCATTAACCGCTCGGGAACTCATGGCCAACAGATCGCTCGCTAAGGCGTCGTCCAGCTCGAATTCCATGGCGGCCAGCGTTTCGATTTCGGGGGCCTTTTCGACGTTCTTTTCCGTGAAGATCGCGTTGATTGGCCCCTGATCTCCCGGATGGTTGTCGAGCCGCAAGCCAAGCACATACAACACCAGCAACAAACCTGCAAACAACACAGCATGCACGCCCGCAGAAACGACAACCGACAATCCTTCCGGCCCGGTGGCCCATTTCCACGTCGCCCGGTGCCAGCTTCGCACACGATCCCAAACCGACGGCGTCTCAACTGCAACAACAGCTTCCCGCTGCGCGGACCCTTCACGCAGCCTGGAACGAACGCCCCCTTTTCGATCCCCTTGCTTGAGGGACATTCTGGCAGCATCGATGGCCGCCGGTTGCGAACTGTTGGTTGAATCGGATGTCAGATTTGACATGCTGCTCCGAACGGATCAAAGACGGGGAAAATTCAGCGTTTCACGGCGTGAAACCACGATTTTGCCCTCTCTTACTAGTATAACCGCCAACCGATTCCGGGATAGGTGATTTCCCGGAGATTCCCCCGCGTGGCCGTTTGCTCAGTAAAAAATCGGCGTTACGAACGATGCCGCGCGATTCTGGTACGCATTTAGTCGTTAAACGGGAGTTCGTCCCGCTTATTCACCAGCAGGTCAGCGAATTTGCGGCCGGTTACCGACAGCGGGTAGTCCTGAAATTGCTTCGGCGCGACCCAGGCGGATTCTTCAGTCCGCGGCGTGGTTTTTTTACCCGCCAGCCGGCTCTCGAAGCACAGCAATTGAATTCTATACCGCGTCACGCTGTGGCGGAGTTGCTTGAGCAAATCCCCCACCTCCGCTTTCAGACCAAGCTGTTGCGCGAGATTGTGCTCCAACTCGATGCGGATGTTTTTTAGATTGCGTCCATTTCGCTGGGGCTGGTAGGGGACGGTTGCGTAGCGGGGAAAGTCCCACAGTCCCGCCCAGCGTTCCCCGTGTGGACGTCGGCAGAGCAAATACCGCCCGTCGTGTTCGATGGCAACGGCGGCCTCGGTGAGTTCGGTCACCGCCGGCCGGTTTTGGGCCACAGGGATCTCGCTCTGCTTGCCCGCTTCGAACGCCCGGCAGCAAGCCTTAACCGGGCAGCGATCACACCCCGGATCGGCCGGCGTGCAGAGCGTCGCGCCCAAATCCATCAATGCCTGATTGAACGCCGCCGAATTCTTGCGGGGCAAGATCGACTCAGCGAAACTCCACAGCAGACGTTGGCCCTCGGACGATCGTGGGTCTCCAGTATATCCCAACAGCCGGCTATACAACCGCAGTGTGTTGGCTTCAACAATCGGCGCCGGCCGATCATAAGCAAATGACACAATCGCGCCCGCCGTATACCGGCCGATCCCGGGCAATTTCTCTAACTCGCGAACGCTCTCCGGAAACGCACCGGCCAACTCCGCTACGATCGTGCGAGCCGTCTTGTGGATATTGCGCGCGCGGCTGTAATAGCCTAGCCCTTCCCACAATTGCAACACCTCCTGTTCATCCGCCGCGGCCAGGGTGGCTACGTCGGGAAACCGGGTGAGGAATCGCTCGAAATAAGGGACGACCGCCGCCACTGTCGTTTGTTGCAGCATGATCTCGCTGATCCACACGCGGTACGGATCACGGCTGTTCCGCCACGGCAGTTCGCGCCCCGCGCGGGCATGCCAGCGCCGCAACCGCTCCCGAAACCGCCGCCGCCAATCGGCATCGAACTCCGCCGCAACTTCCATCAAGTGATGTGCCTTCCGTGTCGCTTACAGTGCATGAGCACTAAAAACGCGAAATCCGAAGCACGAAATACGAAACAAATACCAATGATCAAAACCCAAAATTGCTCCGGTCAATTGAATTTTGCATTTGTTTAGGATTTCGACTTTCGTGCTTGGAATTTGGCTATTCTTCAATCGGCCGCTGCCCCCAGGGAATCGGCATCGTCGGGCGGTGGCGTTGATGACGGCCGCGCTGGTCTTTGGGGCGGGGCCCGAAGTAGTTCACGAAGCGGCAGAGTTGTTTGACCGCTTCTTCGTACGCCCGCTTTCCTTTTTCGGCGGTGGCCAACTCCGCTTCACCCAGCACGCCGGTCTCGGAGTAGCTGCTGGTCCAGGAGATGATCGTCGCCGGACCGGCGGCAAATACGTCGACCCAGTTGAACGGACTTTCTTCTTCATTGAACGAGATCACACCGCTTTTGATCAGGTCCGTGCGGACGTTTTCGCCGTCCAAGTACATGTACATCGATGTCTCCAACTCGCCGGCATGCGCGCAACCGCCGGGGAACTTGCTCTCCCGCCAACTTGGCAGAAACTCAGGATCGACGGTCAGCAGATTCCACCACGCAGCGAGCACACATTCGGCATCGGTCTCCAGATTCGTGCGGCGGGCCGCCAGATCCAGATTCGGCAGTTTCGAGCCGTGGCCGTTCAGGAGAATGATCTTCTTGAACCCGTGATAGGCGAGCGACTTCGTCACGTCCAGCACTTGGCGAATGAACGTTTCGTAGTGCGTATTGATCGTCCCCGGGAAATCCATGACGTGCCCCGTGTACCCGTACGCGATCGTGGGGAGCACGAGAATTTTTTCCGGCATCTCTTGCCCCGCGCCGCGAGCGACGCCGCCGGGGCAGACCAGGTCGACGTCCAACGGCAGATGCGGACCGTGCTGTTCCACCGCCCCAACAGGAATGATGCAGACCTTCCCCAAGTCCACGGCATCATTGATTTCGGGCCAAGTCAGTTTTTCGTAGCGGTACTCGGTTTCGGCGCGGCTGGGCATTTTTGCGGCTCGCTCAGGGTGTCAGAAAAGTCGTGTCGATCGTGACACGATTCTACACACTTTAAGCGGCCATGCCAGCAGATGGCATAATTCGCCGACGCGGCAGCGATGTGACGCCCCGCACTAATTGCTTCGGCACTGTATTTATGCTTGGGGCGCGTGCCACTGGCTTTGCCAGTGTATCGGTAAATGTCCCAACCGCATAAAAGGCACTGGCAAAGCCAGTGGCACCCCGTTCATTAACTGTGATAATGCACTAGGTCGTCGCGTCCTGATTTTGGTGCAACCTTGCCAGGCGAATTAGCCGGCGGGCATAAAGCGGAGCTTGCGCCGGCGTCTCAGTAGAAGCCGCCGTCGTTGAGGCGGTCCGTTTGCGCTTTCGCAGGTCCTGAAACGCCCAGCGGCTCAACAGCCCCACGGCGAGGGCCGCCAGGATGCCCCAGAACAGATGCCACATGAGCGAGGGCGAGATTGTATCGGGTGACGTGACAGCTGGGGGCACGATTGTCGCCTGAGCGCGATGCTCGGCTTCGGTGGAGTCGATTTCGGCGGCAATCGTTTCGAGCTTCGCTTCGGCCGCTTCCACGTCATGCTGTGCTTGCTGCAATTGGTCTTGCAATTCCGTTTGCCGATCGAGTTGGGCTTGCTCAAAATCAGCTTGGACCTGCAATTCGTCTTCCTTGGCTTGTTGCAACCGTAAGTCGAGCGCCAGCGCGCTAAGCAGTAGCCCGCGGCGGTCATTTTCCGCTGTCTCAGTCGCGGCGATCTGCTGGATCCCGGTATTCGTTTGTGTCGTTTCGTGGATTTGTCGAGCGAGTTCCGCTTCTTTCGCCTGTAGCTCAATCATCCGCGGATGACGGACGCCGTAATATTGCGCGTACTCGCGTTTGCTCGCCCGCACGCGTTCCAACGCCTCGACGAGGTCGGCATGACTCATCACCGCTTGAACGATCTCTTTCGCCGATCCCGACGAAGAAAGCTGGGCTGCGACCAAATTGACGGCCGAACCTGCTTCCAATTCCTGGAATGCTTCGCGATAACGAGCTTCGGCATTCAAGCGGGCGGCCTTGGCGGCGGCGATTTCGGCCGACAACGCTTTGAGCCGTTCCAGCGACGACTGCCGCGAACCTTCGGTCAGCAAATTCTCCGACATCTCCTGTTCCAGAGCGGCGATCCGTTGACTGCCGGCGTCCAGAACTTCGCGAATTTGTTCTTGATCCTGTTTAAGTTCCACAAGCCGCGGCAGCGCGGTGTTCGATTTGAGCGGGCGCGAGTCTTCCACGTAAGCCTCGGCCAAGGCATTGAGGATCGTGACCGCCTCCGGCCCGTTGGGACTGACACAGCGCAATTTGAGCGATTGTTCGTCTTCGTCAAACGAGACGGAGAGCTGATCCGCCACCGCCTCGAGGTCCAGTAGCTTTTTACCGGCCTTGGTCCGCTCTGCGTCTAGTGCAGCGAACGCCAAGTCCAGAACCGGGTCCGGAATCTCCGAGGTCGACTCGTCGTCGGATGTCGGAGGCGGTACTTTGACTCGGGCAGTGGTTTCTAGCAAAGTCGTCGCCGTCGCATAGTGTAGCAAGCAAACGCCGAAGGCGATCGCCGCCGCGACCCATGACTTGCGGATCATAAATGGAAGTTTCAATTTCATTTGTTCAACCATCCCTCGACTGTTTGCTTCAGCTTGCTGCCGGCCGGCTGCTCGACGTGAATCACGTCTCCCGGTTGAATGGCGGGTGAAAGCTCCGGATTGGCCTGCAATTCCTTCCACGACCGCGACCACTTGCGACCGGGCCAGCCCGATTCCCCGAGCCGCATTACGGTCACGGTCAGCGGCTCATCATCGGACACCGCGCCGCCGGCCAGACGCACAGCATCCAACAATGTGACGTTATTGCTATTGGGAATGTTGTAGGAACCGGGATTTTGTACGGCACCGAGCACTTTGATCGGCGGCACCAATTCGCTGACGCCGACGATATCTCCTCCGCCGAGTTGCAACTCAATCAACGCCCGGCGGTCTTCTTCGCGCTGTGCGTTGAACCAGATGATCTCGTATTCCATTTCGGAAGAACTTTCTCGCGGCTGCGTTTGCGAGGCGGGTGTCTCTTGAGCCGCTGTCGCGGCGAGTACTTCAGGGATCGTCTCTGTATTCGTGCTGGGCACGGCATCGGTATTCACGTCGCCGGTTTCCAGGGCCTCCCCGCTATCGTATTCATCAATCGTATCGCCCGGCACTGCGAAGACAGCCGCCGTTTCGGCGATCGGCTCTGCCGCGTTCAAATTGAGCGGACGTGCCACGGAGATGTGGCTGCCGGCGTTCGTTTTCAAACCGGCCGAGACTAATGCCGCATAGACGCTGGCATCTTCGCGGGGCAGGGCGATAATGCCCGGACGCTCGACGGCCCCTTCGACATAGACTTTGACCCGCGGTACTTCCAAGTCGCGGACGATGACCGTGGGATTGACCAATAGCTCGCGGCGTTGGTACTCATCGGTCAGCCCTTTTTCAATCTCGGCGCGGGTCAACCCGGTAACCACCGGCTGCCCCAACAACGGCACTTCGAGACTGCCGTCAGCTTGGACCCGCGCGGGAAACGTGTGCGGCTCTTCCGGTTGGAATAGATTCGAGACGGTAATCTCCAACAAGTCGCCCGGTTGGACCTGCGCGGTTTGCGGCGCAGGGCGAATGGAATTGATATCCAGCGGCGGCGCGAGCTGGGCGTCATCGCCGCCGAAATTGGCAAACCAATTGAGCGCCGGTTGCGCTGCTCCGGCGACGGGCGGCTCAAACAGTCGGCACCCGGAACAAGCGATGACGGCAATCGCCGGCAAGAGCAGGGCAGCCGCGATCCGGCCGCCGCGTCCAACGCGTAATGGAGTCATCATGATTTGAACCCCATCCGTCGCTGCGTCGGGTGACGACGCCGGACGACGAATTGTCGCTGTGAATTTTTGAGAGACGGTTTTGAGAGATTTCGCCGGGGGGCGGTCAGATCCCGTGAGAGGCGGAATCGCTACAGGCCCGTTCCCCAGCGCGGCGGGTAATACTACAAAGCGGGCCGGCAGGTCAATATGCATTGCATTTGAAATGCCGTCCTGGACGCATTGGTCTGTTGACGGTTCCAGCCCGCTGCCTAGAATCAGGTAGTGAGATGAACCGTGTCGTCCAATTCAAAGAGGAGAGGGCCCGATGGAAAGTCACTACGCGACCTTTGCCGCGGGATGTTTCTGGGGCGTCGAAGAGGCTTTCCGCCAGTTGCCGGGCGTGATTTCGACCGCCGTCGGCTATATGGGGGGCACGTCGGCCGATCCGACGTACGAACAGGTCTGTACTGACCGCACCGGCCACGCCGAAGTCGTGCATGTCGAATACGACCCGCAGCAAGTCACCTACGGAGAATTGCTCGATCTGTTCTGGCGGATCCACAATCCCACGACGTTAAATCGCCAGGGGCCAGACGTCGGCAGCCAGTATCGCTCTGCCGTGTTTTATCACTCGCCCGCACAACAGGCCGAGGCGCTCGCTTCAAAGGCCGCGCTGGAGGCGTCGGGCCGCTACTCACGCCCGGTGGTGACAGAAGTTTCTCCCGCGTCAACGTTTTATCGCGGTGAGGAATACCACCAGCAATATCTGGCCAAGCGGGGCCAATCGAGCTGCCACCTATAGCAGTGACTGCGCGACTTTTTCTTTAACAGACGCGTTGCAGCGAGAGTACGCCGCGCGGGCGATTCGAGCATCGACTGCGCATGCGTCTCCAAATGCGGTATGGGGCAGGGCGGCTGTGTTTGCCTTCCGAATGTGCCGATTGCGCCGATCGTGCGGACGTCGCGACACGACATCACGCGTTGCGATTAAAAATCATGCCGTTTTTGTCCGAAACCAGCGCACGTTGCCGAATCGCGACCTACAGTCGATTGTGGAAATTGAATTCCCTCTCAGCTTAGGTACGAATGATGAAAACGATTCTGCTGGTGGATGACTCGCGGGCCGTGCGACTGGCGGGTAAGCGCATGGTATCGGCGATCGGCCTGGAGGCTCTGGAGGCCGAAGACGGCGCACAAGCCTTGGATATGGTCCGCCAACACGATGTGGACGTGGTACTGCTCGACTGGAACATGCCGGTCATGAACGGACTGGAGTTTCTCAAAGCCCTCCGCGCTTCCACCGATCTCGACCAGCCTATGGTCATCATGTGCACCACCGAAAACGACATGTCGCGAATTGTCGAAGCGATGCAGCCCGCCGCGAACCAGTACATCATGAAGCCGTTCACCGAGGATATCGTTCGCGGAAAACTGTACGAAACGGGCGTGCTCACTGCTCCCCTATGAGATCGACACGCGTTCACACCACAGCAGGGGCATCTGTCCCCGCAGAATACTACACCTCGGCGGCGTATCGTACGCGGAGCGGTTCATGAATCCCAACGACTACCAATACCTCTCAAAATTTCTCATTGAGTCGTCCGGCCTGGCGCTGGGCGAAGGCAAGGAGTATTTGCTGGAAGCCCGTGTGACGCCGTTGTCCCAAAGTTTCGGGTTCTCCGACGTCGCGGAGTTAATCTCTAAACTGCGCCGCGGGCGAGATGTGCGAATCTCGACGGCCGTCACCGAATCGATGACGACCAACGAAACATCTTTCTTTCGGGACAAGACGCCCTTTGAGGAAATCAAGGCCACGCTGCTTCCCGCGCTGATCGAGAAACGGCGGGCTCTGCAGAAATTGCGGATCTGGTGCGCCGCCGCATCAACCGGACAAGAGATCTATTCGCTGTTGATGTTGATGGAAGATTCGTTTCCCGAGTTGAAGTCCTGGAGAATTGAGGTCGTCGGGACCGATATCGCGCAATCGATGCTGAACCGGTCTCAGGAAGCGGTCTATTCGCAATTCGAGGTCCAACGCGGATTGCCGACGCCGTTGCTGATCAAACACTTCGAACAGGTGACACAAGGTTGGCGCATCAAAGACACCCTCCGCAACCGCGTCAAATGGCAGCAACTGAACCTGTTGAGCGAATTCGCCCATCTCGGGCCGTTTGATATGATTCTCTGCCGCAACGTGTTGATCTACTTTGAAGTGGCACACAAGCGGGACGTGCTGGAACGCATGCGGAATATTCTTAGCCGTGACGGCTATCTGATGCTGGGAGCGGCCGAGAGCATCGTCGGCATCACTGACCAGTTCGAGCGCTTCCGCGAATGCCGCTCAGCGGTCTATCAGCCGCGTTGAATGGCGGATCCGATCCCTGAGTAACTGGCCGTTTCGGCAGCCTTGTCAGCGAAACGGCGCGTTCCGGAACATTCCCGTATTTGTGGTGAATCCAGCCTGACACGGGCCACCGGCTGACAAGCCGCGAGTCGCGCCTTGGCCACCGCCGACTCTAGAACCGTCGAAACTCCGCAGCCTCACGCGTGAATCGAAGCAATACACACGGTCGGCCGAACCAAAAAGGGCTCGCGGTCAAATCCAGACCGGTCCTGTCACCGGTTTATCTCGCAGACCGGCGTTCTCTAGGGCCGCCAGATCGAACGTGCTGATCCGGTTGTGCAGCTCTATGTCCAGACGCGAGAAGACGCCGTCTTCGTTGACCGATTCGCGAACCGTTCCGCGAAGTACCGATTCGAACGCCTGCACTTTGTTGTGCAATTGGATTTTCACCTGCTCGTAAACGCTGACTGGCAGCGGCAGCCGCAACTCGATGCTGCTGGCCGAGATGCTCTCGAATTCGCAGATGATTCCCGTCCGCATCGGGTCGCTGTCGCGAAATAGCTTGATGACCATCGTGCCCAAGTGCCGTTTTGAGGCCTCGGATGCCGCGGCGATCACTTCCTGCTCATCAGCGGTGGCCGATTCGGCGGCCAGTTCGGCAGCGGTCTCCGCAAACACTTCGGCACGTTTCGACGCCGCCCGGGCACGAATCGCCTCGATGTCGATTTCCCCGTCGAACGAAACGCCGAACAGACCGGCATTAAAATTCACGTCCTCTTTGGTGCCGACCGCCAAGTCGATGATGTCGTCGACGGTCAAATGGAATTGCTCTTCCAACAGCTTGCGTGCCGTCGGGAAATGCGGCGAATTCGGCGTCCAGAGGACCTCGGCCATCAGACAAGCGGCATGCGTCACGCGTTGCAGCGTGTTGCCCGTGTCCACATCATCGTGGTGGTCACGCGTAGATTGGACCAACGCCTCGGGAAAGCCCCAACGCGATAACAATTGCGCACCCAGTTCCGCGTGAGTGAATCCGTATTTTTCCTGTTCGGCACGCAACAGCTTCCCGTCGTGCGGCGTCGACAACGCCAATTTGACGTATTCGTCCTGTTTGACTTGCGCCAGAACCAGGACGCCGAGATCGGCCAACAATCCGCCGGAATACGCGTCGTTGTGATCCAAGCTTCCCGTCAACTTCGCCAACCGCGAGCTGAGCGTGGCCATGGTGATCGATCGCCGCCAGTACTCTTCGCATAACTGGCTGGCCGATCCGCGGGACAGGCCGTCCACCAGGCTAAACGTCATCGCCACCAGGCGGAGGGAGCGTTGGCCGAGCAGAGCGACCGCCTGCCGCAGATTCGTCACTTCCCGCCGCAAACCGTAGCGCGAGGAGTTGATTGTCCGCAGGATTTTGGCCGCCAAAGCCGGATCGTTCTCCAGGCAGGCCACGACTTCGCGGACGTCGTAATCGATGTTCCGCGTTAGATTTAGGATCGAAACCGCAACTTGGGGCAGCGAGTGCAACTCGTGTACGCGGTCCAGCACCGCGTCGATTGCGTGACGGTTCTTTTTCGTATGTTCAGACATGATATTTGACCTCCCTGGAGCACCTCCCTCTGGCCCGACGTCACCGACACAAAGCGCTGCGGGACCCAATGGCGGCAGCCTTCGGCCGGAGCGGCAAATCCATTTTTCTGGCGCTCCATCAAAACCGTAGGCCAAAAAAACGCGCGCGGCAAATGATTTGACGTCCGGCGGGATGAGGTATTTTTTCAACGCCACCCCCCGTCATGTCAAATTTGCAACGAGACCTGCCTCTACTGCAGATACTTGTGGTACCCTTCGCGGTACAAGCGGGTAACGACGGCGTCATTGAGCCGGTTCACCGGCGTGTCGACTTCGGCCATGTCGCGGGGAAACGTGAATAGCGACGGCAAGATGTCCCGGGTGAGGTATCTTGTCGAGACAGGAATCTCGACGGACTCCATCGGAGGAACCACGCGTCCGGCGATCACGAATCCCCACGTTCCGAACGTGGGCACGATCGTATGATAGGGACGTGTCTGAAAGAATCTTCCCCCGCCGCACTCGGCGCTTTGCAGCGTATGCACGATGCACCAAAACGCTTCTCGCGAACGAAACGGGCTGGTTGCCTGACAAGCCAACAGGCCATCAGCCGAGAGCCGTTTGCCCACCAGCCGAAAGAACGGTTGCGAATACAACTTTCCGATCACCGGTGCCGACGGGTCGGGCAAGTCCATGATCACCACGTCATAGCTGGTGTTGCACGATTCCAAATACCGCATGGCATCCTGATTGTGCACTGTCACGCGGTCTGCACCGAGCGCGTGACCGTTTAATTCCGCCAGCCGCGGGTGATCGCGAAACAAATCGGTCACCGCCGGGTCGATATCCACAAGATCGATCTGCTCGACGTCGGCATATTTCAGAATTTCACGCACGGCCATCCCGTCCCCGCCGCCTAGAACTAATATGCGTTTATGTTGCGGGACCAGATTCATGACCGGATGCACGAGCGTTTCGTGGTACCGGTACTCGTCAATGCTCGAAAACTGCAGATGCCCATCCAGAAAGAGGCGGTAATCCTCTTTCCACCGCGTCAGGACCAACCGCTGATAGGACGTATCGCGAGCCAGGATCACTTCGTCCTGGTAGATATTATTTTCCAGGAAGGTCACGAGTCGACCGGCCGCGATCAAGGCCACGGTCAAAAAAGTCGCTGCCGTGCCGGTCAGCACTTTCAATCTGCCCGCTGGCTGGCCGATCTCTGGCCGAAACCGCCAAATCAACAACCCCGCTACGGCGACGTTCGATAGCCCCATCACCAACCCGGCGCGGACCAGTCCCACATGGGGCAGCAGCGCGAACGGAAACAAAATCGACGCGATAAACGCTCCGATGTAATCGACCGCCAGCACGTTCGCCACGTTGACTCGCAGCGATGCGGTTCCTTGCAGAATGCGGACCATCAGCGGAATCTCCATGCCGATCAGCATGCCCACCAGAAACACCAGGGCAAAGAGCGTCGGCACATACAATTCCGTATAGACAAACGTCGTGAACCCCGCCAGCGGAGTCAGTCCGCCGACCACTCCGACGGCGATTTCGATGGCGACAAACCAAGGGAGCAGGTTCCGCGTGATAAAACGCGAGAGATACGAACCGACTCCCATCGCCGTGAGAAACAGGCCGATCACCAGCGAGAACTGCGTGATGCTGTCCCCGAGCAGATAGCTCGACAACGCACCCGCAATCAATTCGTAGACCAGCCCGCAGACGGCCAGGACAAAAACCGACAGCAGCAGAATCAGCGCGCCGCCCCGCTGGCCGGCGAAATGGGCAGGTTCGTCGTTCATGTCGCAATTCTCATGTGTTGGCGGATCAACCGCGAATCACGGCCGAAAGCAATAATCCCAAGGCGATAATTCCCGATCCCAACACGATCGCCAGCGCCGTGTTGTGGTCCTCTTCGATCTCTTTGCGAATCGAAAACGGCGTCAAGATCTCGACCATCCAGATTGAGAACCACAACAACAGCAGTCCGACGGCAAAGTAAATCACCGTTGGAATCAGTAACCACATTTCGCGAATAAGGTAATCAGGCATAGGGAATCCTTTCGATGTGCGGGGCGTCCCGAAGCGGGTGCGGACCGCGAAGTGATTCAATATTTGTGCTTTGTCAAGTTTTTACTCGAAAGGTGGGTGCCACTGGCTTCGCCAGTGCTTTTCATCGTGATTCAAAGGTTTGCACAAGCACTGGCAAAGCCAGTGGCACCCCGAAATTCTGCTTTGACAACGGACTCGACAGTGGCCTCGCCGCCCATCGCGCACCGTCCCTGTAAAGTCATTTGCCGCCAAAGAGCCCGCCGCCCACAAAAAATCGCGTGCGATGATGTCCGCGGCCGATCGGCCCGGCGACCGCCGAACCTTCGCGAATGCTGGGTGGGTCTTTATCGGGGCTGCTCACACCGGCTCCGGTCTTGCTCGCCCAATAAGTTGCGCCGATCGCCGCAAAGCAGACCACGATCAACACCATTGTCAAATTGTGCATCTCTTCCGCTCCTCCAATGATTATTTGAGATTTGCTGCCTCAATCATCGTCGTCATCATCGTCATCCCCCCACCGCCGCGCCTCAAACCAGTACCGGCGGAACCACTCGATGCCAGCCCACGTCAGTCCGACAATCGCCGCCAGTCCGAAGTAACGCGCTAGAACGATCCCCTCAAAAACCTTGATCGACACCGCCTTGCCGTAGGCCGATACCGAACTCGCCGTCTCCCCCGCGCCGGCCTGTCCCTGCAGCAAAAATCGATACTCACCCGGCTTAGCCAGTTTGAACACCGAGGAATCGGAGCGGCTCCCTTCGGACCACGATTCACCCCCTTCGTATCCGTGGTAATACGACATCTCCGCCGACGTCTCAATCACCGCCCGGTCTTGGCTGTCCACGACCGCCACGTCGAGGTACACCCAGGAGTTGTCGACGTCCGCGGAATACTCAACCTCACATAACGCATTGCTATGCGTGATCTCAAACGGCTCGGTGACAAATTCCTGTGCGTAATCCGTCGGTGAGATGCCGTAACGCTGGACCTCCCGTCCGGCCCCCCAAAAGCAGACCATCAGAAACAGATTCAACATGGCAAACCCGAACATGACCCACGCCGACTCGCGGCGAAACGGTCCGGCGGGGTAGGGCTGATTGGGCGCCACGCCATATCCGGCCGAAACCTTCTCCGGTTCAACGTCGAAGGCGGCGGCGACTTCCTCTCGCGTCAAATACCGTGAACGGTCCCACTCCATCTCTTTCGCCGTCCATTCGGCCGACAACAAATACGGCGGGCTGATCGCGTCCATATAGGAGCTTTTGTCGCACACCGTCGCTACCCAAGGCAGTTCGCCGTCGACCCACGAGATCTCATACCCGCCGTGGTTGGTCTCGAACACCTGATAGGTTCGGCCGTCGAACGGGAACCGCGATTTGCGCGCGGCAACTTTGGGGCTGACCGTCTTGGGAATCTCGTCGAGCGGCTCGGAAATCGAATAGTGCCCCTGATACCGCGAAAGCCAGCGGTATCCGTCCTGTTTGTTGTACAACAAGAACTCGTCGGTGATGTATACCAAGTCTTGGAACTCGCGGTAGCGGACATGTCCCACGAGAATAAACTCGTGGCCGTCAAACCGGCACTTAGTACCCAGCGGAAACGGAATCCGTGGCCGCTCGTGCAACTTGAGCGATGCTAACACCGACGTGCGATCATCGGCGTCGATTCGCAAATGCGACCGGCAATGCGGGCAAACGACCGATTCGGCGTCATCGCCGCCGTGCACCGGAACGTCGACGCCGCAACTTTCGCACTCCACGCGGCGGAGCAATAAATTCAATACCGTTCCGCAATGTTCACAGGTGACGGAATCGGCGCCGTCTTCGGGGATCGGCAGCGTCGCCGCACACGACGAGCACTTGATGCTCTCGCTCCGGCCCGATCGTTTTACGACGCGTTCTCGCGACGTCTCCGTAGCGGCTCGCTCGGTTTGCAGCGTCCCGCTGGCGGTGACACCCGCTTCTTCGGCCGTCATGTCCATTTTCACCGCGCGCCCGCGGAGGTGCCGTCCCCAATAGATCCGCGCCTTGCCGTCTTCGTCGTATTCGATCGTGCAACTGTTCTTGCCGTCGGTCAGGTCCAAGAAGGGAACCTTCTCGCCCAGTTGAATCGGAAACGGCAACTGCCCCTCGGCCCCTTCGCAATTGGCCACCCCTTTTTCGGCCACCTGCAGCGTCTTTTTTCCCAGACGCAAATTGTCGCCGGGCTGCGTCTCGTCATAAGAGATGTTGGGCGTCTGGTCGGTCTTCAGCCGTTCCAAAGTCAGCGCGCGTTCATCTTCGCTGACCCAAACGGTGCTGCCGTCGTCGAGCGACAGATACCACTCATCCCAAAAGCCCATTTCATAGCCGTACCGCACGCGGCCCAATACCCGGAAGCGGTGGTTGTGGATCCGCCCGCTGCCGCCGACGTACAGCGGACTGAGCGCCGCGGGGAGCACGGCCATCTTACCGCTCAGCCGGGCCGCTTCCGTATCGAGAATCACCGAGGATCGGCAATACTCGCAGACCACCATATGTGCATATTGCCTGTCAGCGTCGATCTCCGCTCCACAGGAAGGGCAGTGCATGCATTGACTCCGTGAGTGTGTGGTATTGCGACCACGTTTGTCGACCATGACTTCATGCACGGTGTGCGCAAGGCGCAGCGGATGCAAACCGAAATTTATACGGACGCCGTGAATATCGCAACCGCGATCACGCCTTGATCGCCGGCGCCAATCGCTCGGTGCTAATGAGAATCCCCGCGACCGCTTTGGAGATCATGGGCAGCAGAGAAGGCTCGGCCGGAATCTGCCGCACGGTTTTCGCATTTCCCGCTTGGATATGTTTCACAAGCATCGACAACCGCTCATCCATCTCACCGAGAAATTGTAGTAGTTCAACCTCTGTCAAATCGTGACGCGATAAATGAGATTGCTTTTCCCCACGCACGCGTGTCAGCCGCGCTAACGTCTGTCCCTGCGTGCGGTACAGGCACCCGTTGAAATAACCGCGCCGCAGCCGCCCTTCGTCATCGAAGTGGTAAGCGGGATCTGCCCCAAAGAAGATCGAGAACCGTCCCTCCTGCCGAAACCCAGCCATCACCGTTTCATCCATCTCAGGAAGCGAAAGCTCCGTACGTTGACGCAGTGCGGTCGCTTCCTTCATCAGGTCTTCACGATCAGATTCATGAACCGCCATCAATAATTCCCATTCGACGCTAACGCGACTCACCCAATCAGCGGCGTTTCGACAGATATGTGCGGCCGATGACTCATGGTATCGTGAATCCTTGCCCACGAAAAATGCAGTCCCGCGGGCCGGTCTCGCCGCGACGAATTATGAACGAGACTTTCACGAATCGGCACAGAAGCGGGATCAAAACGAGGACGAATACGTTGCAACCTCTTTTTGCTTATGAGCTTACGTCGCTTTATGTGTCATTGGTTTTGGTGCAAAAAATTGCGGTACAACGATTTTTTTGTTGCTCCCGCGTTGTCTGTGGA
>CALFYU010000061.1 GCA_937952455.1 uncultured Planctomycetaceae bacterium | reverse complement strand
GCGCAGCCCCTTTGCACCGAGAGTTCTTAGATAGCAATATCCGCGCAACAGGATGCCGACGTTCCCGAAGAAGCTCCGCACGCGGCCGATCGATTTTTCGGGTGTTTGCAGTTGGTAGTCACCGGCATCACTCCGTGTGACGACCGGTCCCGGCAAGTAGTCGGCAAGAAAATCCCGCACGGCAATCGGCCCCGCACCCGGTCCGCCAGCACCGTGGGGACCGGTGAACGTCTTGTGGACGTTGTAGTGCATCATGTCGCCGCCGAAATCACCGGGGCGGGTGATTCCCAAAATCGCGTTCATATTGGCCCCGTCGATATACACCAAGCCCCCCACGCCGTGGACCAGCTCGGCGATCGTGCGGATTTCACGTTCGAACATTCCCAGGGTGTTGGGATTGGTGATCATGAACACCGCGGTCCGGTCGTCGAGGTGCTTTTTCAGCAACTCCAAGTCGACGAAGCCCTGTTCGGTGCTGGGCAGCTGCACGCAATCGAACCCGGCGATATTGGCGCTGGCCGGGTTGGTCCCGTGCGCACTGTCGGGAAACAGCACCTTGGTCCGCGTTTCGCCCCGGTCGCGAAAATAGGCGGCAGCGACCAGCAGCGCGGCCAATTCGCCTTGTGCCCCGGCCGCCGGTTGCAGCGAGATCGCCGGCAGGCCGGAGATTTCGGCCAGCATCTCCTGCATTTCAAACAGCAACTGCAACATGCCTTGCGACGACTCAGCGGTTGCGTACGGATGTAGGTCGACCAGCCCGGGCAGTGACGCCAGCCGTTCGTGCCGTTTGGGATTGTACTTCATCGTACAACTTCCCAGCGGATAGAAATGCGTGTCGACCGACATGTTCAGTGTCGAGAGATTCACGTAGTGCCGGATCACGTCCGGTTCGGTGACTTCCGGCAACTCCGGCGGGGACGCGGCGCGGTGCGCTGCGGGGATCAGTTCGTCCAATTCGCGCTCGGGAACGTCCGAGGCGGGAAACGTCGTGCCGCGACGTCCGGGGTGGGACTGGTCGAAGATCAGTTGCGTGGCAAGTTTGTTTCGCATGGGCTGGAGTATTCCGCAGGGCCGAAAAGGGCGGCGTGGATTGTCGTGATAAGGGGCAGAGTTTATTTGGAGAGGGCGTCAGCTAACTGATCGATGTCGTGACGAGTCCGCCGTTCGGTGACGGCCACCAACAGGTCGCTGCCGTTGTCGGCATCGAATCGGGAGAGCAGGGGGCCTACGTCAAAACCGGCCTGCGCTGCTTTGTCCAATGTGGCTTGCGCGCCGTCGCGGCAGCGGAGCGTGAACTCCTTGTAGAACGGCCGATCGTAGGCCAAACTCAGGCCGTCGATGGCCGTCAATCGTTCGGCGGCGTAGTGCGCTTTGCGGCAGCACAGTTCGGCGACCTCCTGAAGGCCCTGTTTGCCGAGCAGGGTGAGGTAGGCGGTCGCCCGCAGGGCAATCAGCCCCTGATTGGTGCAAATGTTGCTGGTGGCCTTGTCGCGGCGAATATGTTGCTCACGGGCTTGCAGGTTCAAGACAAAACAGCGGCGGCCGTTGCGGTCGGTCGTTTCGCCGATCAAGCGGCCGGGCATTTTTCGCATGAACTTTTCGCGGCAAGCGAGGATTCCCAGAAACGGCCCGCCGTATTGCAGCGGCGTCCCCAAGCTCTGTCCTTCGGCGATGGCGATATCCGCCCCGTAATCGCCGGGGCGGGTCAGCAGCCCCAGGCTGATCGGGTCGCAACTGACGACCGCCAGTGCACCGACCTCATGGGCCGCTTCGGTTAGGGCACGGGCCTCTTCGAGGCAGCCGAAAAAGTTCGGTTGTTGGATCACCAGACAGGCGGTCCGGCCATCGAGCGCTGCACGCACGGCGTCGAGATCAGCCGTTCCCTCGGGCGTGGGGACAATCGTGGCCTCGCACTGGAGGTGGCTGAAATAGGTCCGCACCACGTCTCGGTATTCCGGATGCACGGAACCGAGAATGACAACCTTGTCGTACCGCCCCGTCACCCTCATGGCCATAAATGCCGCTTCGCTGACGCTGGTGCCCCCTTCGTAGAGACTGGCGTTTGAGACTTCCATGCCGGTCAGTTGGCAAATCAGCGACTGGAATTCGTAGAACGCCTGCAGGCTCCCTTGGCTGGCTTCGGCCTGATAGGGGGTATAGGCCGTGTAGAACTCGCTACGCGAGGCGATGGCATCGACAGCAGCGGGAATGAAATGATCATAGCATCCGCCGCCCAAGAAGCTGGTCCCTTGTACATCGCTGTTTTTCTTCGCCAGCTTTCCGAGTTCGGCCTGCAACTCCATTTCCGTGAGCGCCGGCGGCATCTCCAAAGGGCGGTTCAGCCGCAAGGCCGCGGGAATCTGAGCGAACAGTTCCTCGATCGATGCAGCGCCGATGGTCGCCAGCATCTCGCGTTGTTGCTCGGGCGTGTTGTCAAGATAGGCCACCCACTTACTCCCTCAAATTGTGTCATCGCGCACCGACGCCGACGGGCAGATGCTCCGCCAGCCTGCGAAATTCGGAAACGGCAAGTTGTCAAAGAAAAAAGAACAGTTCGTTGCCGCTCGGCGCTCGAGCGTCGGCGTTCGGCGACACCGAAAGCCCCCGCGGCGATTGTTGCCGGCTTCGATTGAGGTCGGCTTAGTGGGCCTCGGACTCGCAATGTTTATCGTAGGCCGCTTTGTCCAGGAGTCGATCCAGTTGTCCTGGATCACTCGCCTTGATTTTGGCGATCCAGCCTGCTCCGAAGGCATCGTCGGAGAGGATCTCCAGACGGTTCTCCAAATCGGAGTTCACCTCGACCACTTCGCCGGAGACCGGGCTATACCAGTCCCTGACTGCTTTGACGCTCTCCACTTCGCCGAACGATTCACCCGCCGAGACGGTTCGCCCGACTTCCGGCAATTCAATATAGACCAGGTCGGTCAGTTGGGCGACCGCGAAATCGGTAATTCCGACCGTGACCACGCCGTCATCCAGGTGCGCCCACTCGTGGGTCTTTTGATACTTCAAGCTGGCTGGATCCATATCCCAATTATCCTTGCAGTCCTGCCGCCGGATCGCCCCCGCTGACAAATCTGGGAGCCCCTCGCAAACAATAACGGGGACGCGGGGATTTGAAAAGGAGCGGCGTGGAGTTTTGTGCGCCGACGGGACGTTCGGGGCCAGCGCAACCGGCGATCTGGTATTTGCGGATAGCGGTCGATTTTGAGCGACCGGCAATGCGGCGCGCGGAATCTCACTCGCCCTCGCCGCCCGAGGCGACTTCGCGTTCGATCTCGGCGATTTTTTCCAGCCGACGGGCGTGGCGGCCCCCTTCGAATTTGGTTTTGAGCCAGATGTTGATCATGCGATTGATCAGCTTGTCCCCCAGCATGTCGGCGGAGAGGCAGAGCACGTTGGAATCATTGTGCAATCGGCTCATTTCAGCGGAGAGGTCGTCATGGCATTGCGTCGCCCGCACACCCGGAAACTTGTTGGCGACGATACACATTCCCAGCCCGCTTCCACAGATGAGAATGCCGCGGTCAATCGTGCCGCTTGATACGGACTTGGCGACCTGTCCGGCGAAATCGGGATAATCCACGCTCTCGATTGAGTCCGTTCCCAGATCAATCGCTTCATGGCCGGCTTCGGTGATCATTTGCAAGATCTTACTTTTGATCGCGAAACCGCGGTGATCACTGGCAACAGCGATTTTCATGGTGATTGCATTTACCTCTTGCGACATCCATCACTTATTTGCAGGTCGGCCGGCCCTCGGACGGCGCGATTCCCTTGGGGATGCGGGCCAATACTCCGATTCCGCTACCTGTCATCAAACCCCTCATTTGTTTTCGCAACCAGGCGGGACTGGCTCATCGCCTCCCAAACGCACACGTCGCCAAGATGCAACGACCGGTGAAACACGCCGGTCCGTATGGGGGGCACCTCGTTTCTAATCTTCAAACAAGTCCGCCATGACGGCCTTGAGACTGCGCTCGATCTGTTCGGCGCACTCCTTATACTTATCCATTCCATATCCAATTGGGTCGGAAATATCCGTGCCGTCGTGCGCGAGCACCGTGACACGTTCCTCGGCCAGCGGCGCTTCGTAAAGAATACTGTCTCGATGTCCGCTGGTCATGGTGTAGACATAATCCGCTGCCTGCAGCAAATTGCCCGTCAGCGGTTGGCTGGCGTGTTGATGCAGGTCGATTCCCTTCTCCTGCATGATTTCGACCGATTCCGGACTGGGACGACTTCCCATGGATGCGGCGATTCCCGCGGATGCGACGATGTGGCCTCGTTCGGCCAGTTCGTCTTCGGTACATTTTAGTCGTTCGGTCAGCATTTTGCGAAACATCGCCTCAGCCATCGGACTGCGGCATGTGTTCCCTGTACACACAAACAGATAGACGTGACTGGCCAGCCGGCGAATGGTCCGTTCCGTTACAACGGACTCGAAGACCATCTCCCAATCATCGCCCGACACGTGCACCTCAGTGGCCGCTTCGCCGTAGCGGCAGGTCCCCCCGTCGATTAACAAGTCGGCATCCTCGCCGAAAAGCCGTTCCGCATCGTCGGCCGTCTTGGGAACCTGGGCGACGCTTTGGATACCCAACATGACCAGTGGGTTGGGCATCAGCCGTGAAATTGACTGCACGACGTCGTCGGCCGGGACGGACAATCGAATTCTTCCCCCGGTCATGACCAAATCCCGACAGGCCTCCGGAAGCGCGTCGAAAAGCCCCCCGGCGGCGGATTGATCGAACGATAACGTCACCGGACCCGGCCAACAGCGGCGGCAGAGCCGCCGGCCCAAGTCGCTCATCTCGGGAACGTAGTCGGCCGCCGCATCACCGTCGCGAACGGCGAGTGAGCATTTCGCTTCCGGGGCGCGCTCGGCGAGCACCGCCAGCCGCTGTAGCCCCTCGGCGCTGAGGGCGTCACAGGCGACGAGGTAGATCGTCTCAGAGGGGAGACAGACCAGTTTGCCTTCGCTTAAGAGCTGAACCGCCTCGTGAATCACGTCGCGAGGTTCGTCGGCTGTCGTCAGTTCCACCACTTTGGACATACAGTCAAGATCCGTGGATCGCACGCGAATTAACAGGAGACGAACCGCTCCACCGGACGAAACCATGGCGGTCCCGACGCAGCCAAGCGACGAAGAATACGAAGCGGCGCGACAGTTCCGCCCCGCTGGGAAATTCAGGTAGGTTGGGAAATGATTCAGGAATGCGGCAGATGTACGGTTAGGAAGCCAGTGTCAACGACACTTCGTCAAAAGGCCCGACTCCTCGTTCATTCGTGCATCAGACCAACAATGACTATAATGATCAAATCGTCACTCTTCAAGGAGTTTGTCTCAGAAAATTCGCGATTCCCAAGCGATTAAAGTCGGTCAAAAGAATAGCTAGAATTTTCGATAAGTCGTTTCGATGGATGCGTTTCGGTGGGAAATTGGGCGACGGAGACTTATAAATACACCATTGTCAAGCGTTTCCACGGACTCCGGTATGGCCTTGCGCACCGGTTGACGCCAGGGGCGAATCGTGGGATTTGCCCGAGGGCTTAAGTCCGTGGAATCCCGATCGAAGGATTTCTAAAGACGAGACACCTTATGGCCACGCACCCCACGGATTCTCCTTCGAAGCGGCGAAAACGTAAGCCGGCTTTGCGTAAGCTGGTGGAATTCAAGGGCATGTCGCGGTTGAGCCTGCAACAATACCGCAACGACGTCAAACAGCTTTACGACGGACCCAAGGGAGCCGTATTGGCGATGGCTAGCTTGGTGTCGTTGCACGAGCCGCTGATGGGGTTGATGTTACGCGAACGCAAATTCGATGCGACGCGGTTTCATAAAATCCTCGACGTCGGTTCGGGCGCCGGTCAACTTCTGGGCCATCTCATCAAGACCGCCAATCCGTCAGCCGATTTAATCGGCTGCGACCTGTCGCACCAGATGCTCCGCCGCGCACGGACGCGGCTCAACAGCAAACGTCCGGCGTATGTCACGGCAGACCTCACCCAATTGCCATTTGACGACAACGCGTTCGACTGTATTACCTGCGGGTGGGTGATTGAGCATTTGCACGATCCGCGGCCCGGCCTGCGGGAATTCGTCCGCGTGCTGCAACCGGGCGGAAGCATTCTCCTGTTGGCCACCGAAGACACAGTCGCCGGCGCGTTTACCAGCCGGACCTGGAAGTGCCGGACTTACAATCGGCGGGAACTGAACCGCATTTGCGAAGAGGTCGGCCTGCCATGGCGGGAGCAGTTGTACTTCACCAAACTGCACCGGTTCCTCAAAATGGGAGGCATTCTCGTCGAAGCCACCAAGCAGGCCGATTCGAATGTGCCGATGGAGTTGGAATCGCGCGGCGCTCGTCGCTGTCAGTCGTGATACCGCACTGGATTCCAATCTTGGGCTAACTCGCACAGTGTGTTGAGTACGCCGCGGTCGGCGCTGCAGGCGACAATCCCCGGCAATCGTTCCATATCGGCCCGCTCGTCCAGCCAAGTTTCACGCAAGTGTACCGGTTCGCGGTTGTGGACCCAAACCGCATCGCCCCCCAGAATCCGCGCGATGTGCATGCCGACGGGGAAGTCATAAATGTTCGGTGAATGGATCAGCGAGCCGGTGACTTCACCGCGGGCAAACGTCCAGTAGTGGCAGCCCCCCATATTCTCGGCGAGCACCCCTTCCAATCCCGCATCGGTGACGAGTTGTGCCTTCTCGGCGTCGCGTTGTTGATAGCCGATCAAATAGATCTTCTTAGACGTGGCCCGCTGCGCCGGAATGATCGGCGGAAGCGCACGCACCACCTCCGAGGCCGACCGTCTGGTGTCATCCGGTCCCGTGGCGACGATGTCCCCGCACGCATACACCCACGACCCCTGTTCACCTTCTTCAGGGACATAGACAAGGGAATACTCGACGGTCTCGGGCGTTTGCAGCGACAAGATTACGGAATAGGCATTCCCTTGGCGGTCGCGGTATCCCTTGGTCCCGTCGATCGGATCGATCACGATCGAGTAGGGGGCTTCGCCGGCGAAACGCTCAAAGTCGCCGGTCGACTCCTCGCCTTGCAGCCGACACTGGCGAAAAATTGGATCGGTGTCTCGCAGACAGGAGACGATCAATTCCTGCACACTTAAGTCGGCGATGGTGAGCGCATCGGTATTCGCGCTTCCGGACGATTTGGATTCGACGGCGATATTGAATTTGCGAATCCGCCGCGCCACCGTCCCCGCCCAGCGCATGATGGGGGGCAAATGTGTAGTGAGTGCGTCGGTCAATTGTTGTAACTGCATGGGGTGAATCCCGGGGATGTCTTCGGTGCGAGAATCGTGCTCAAAATCGCGCTGCACATCATAAGCGGAACGCCGCCGGTTTCAACTGCGGGTGGGGTGTGTTAAAGTCGCAACTGCGAGCGCCATCGCTCAGATTCGAACAGGAGCAACGCCTCATGAACCGTTACGTCACTGGCCTGCTGATCATCGCCGCGCTTGCCGTCCCGGCGTTTGCCGCCGACAACGAACTCACGGAACAGGAAAGACGTGACGGCTGGATACTGTTGTTCGATGGCAAGTCGCTTGCCGGTTGGACGACGAACGAGGGACAGCCGAGCGCGCGGCCGGTGGAGCAGGGGAGCCTTAACCCGCACCGCTGCGGCGGATACATGCTGATCCATGAACGCCAATGGGAAAACTTTATTCTCACGCTCGATTTCAAAATGAGCCACGGCTGCAACACGGGAGTGTTTTTTCGCCAGTCGCCGCGGGAGCCGTTGCCGGGGAAGGACGTGGGCTACAACGGACTGGAAGTGGCCATCGACGACACCCGTGAAAATGGGCTACATGATACGGGCGCAATCTATGATCTCGTAGCGGCGAACTCCAACGTCATGCGGCCGGCCGGGCAATGGAATCGCCTGGTGCTCACCTGCAACAAGAACATCGTCGAGGTGCGGATCAACCGCCGCAACGTGACAATGATGGACTTGGACCAGTGGACCGAAAAAGGCAAGCGTCCCAACGGCACGCCGCACAAATTCGAGTTTGCGTATAAGGACCACCCCCGTCGCGGTTACATCGGCTTGCAAGACCACGGGGGCGATTGTTGGTATAAGAATATTAAGATTCAGCCTTTAGAATAGTCGTGCATGCGGCAATGCAGGCTGAAATTTTACTACGAGAAAGGTACGAGCATGAGATTCCTACTGCTGTTAACGGCGGCCGTGATCGCTGCACCGCTCACTGCGTTCGCGCAATCGAACGACATCCACAACACGGTCGTCTTCAAAGAAAAGGACCGCTTTGCCGGTTGGCCCGCCAACAACGGGATCTGGTCATGGGGGGACGAAATCGTCGTGGGTTTCACGCTTGGCTTTTACAAGAAAAACCCCACCGGCGGTCACGACATTGATCGCGACCGCCCCTCCGTTCCGCGGCAGGCCCGCAGCATGGACGGCGGCGAGACCTGGGTGGTGGAACGTCCCTCCTACGTCGACAAGAACGGCCGCCAAGAGGAGCCGGTAAAGCTCGACAAGCCGATCGATTTCTCGAACCCCGATTTGGCGGTGCGATTCACGAAGAGCCAATTTCATTATTCGTTGGACCGTTGCCACAGCTGGAACGGTCCCTATGAATTGCCGACCTACGGCCGGCCGGAATTGTTGTGCCGTACCGACTACCTCGTCGAGGGCAAGGACCGGCTGACTGCCTTTATTGCCGCGGCAAAGGATAGCGGCAGCGAAGGGCAACCGCTGTGTATCCGCACACTTGACGGCGGCATGACTTGGGATCTCGTTGGGTGGATTGGGGATCAGCCGCCGCAAAGCTACGGCTATGCTATTATGCCGGCCACCGTGCGCGTCGGCGAAACGGGTTATCTGAGCATGATCCGCCGCGGCGGCGTGTTCGACGGAAAGCGACGCTGGTGGATTGAGGCGTTTCTCTCGCCGGACGACGGCAAGTCGTGGTACCTGCTCGAACAACCCCAGATCGAAAACTCCGGCAACCCGGCCACACTGACCCGCCTGCAGGACGGTCGGTTGGCGTTGACCTACGGCTGGCGGCGGGCGCCGTATGGAATTCGAGGGCAAATCTCCGACGACAACGGACAAACCTGGAGCCGCGAATTCATTCTCCGTGACGATGCCGTTAGTTGGGACATTGGATATCCGCGCACCGTTCAGCGGGCGGACGGCAAAATGGTCACGATCTATTACTACCACACCGCCGAGCAACCGGAGCGGTTCATCGGCTGCACGATCTGGGAACTACCCGAAAAAGAACAGGGCTAAAGCGTACACGCCCGCTCTCGGCCTCCGGTTCCGCCGGAGGGTAACGGAGGAAAACCATCATGCAACGACGAGAATTCCTCACCGCCACCACCGCCGCATCAGCACTGGCGGTGGCCGGTTGCCAGCCCACGACGTCGGCATCGCAAAGCGCCTCGAATTCCGAAGCCAAACCTCGGCCGCCGGTCAAAATGCACGTCGGTTGTCAACGGGGCCCGACAGCGCCGAGCATGCTGCAGTTCTTCAAACGGCACGGCGTAAACAACATCTGCGGTTATCCGCCCAACCCCGGCGAGCGGGGCTATTGGACCGTGGAAGATTTGCAGCAGACGCGCGACCTGTGCGAAGAGCACGGCATCAGCCTCGATATCGTCGCGCTGCCGTTCTTGTCCTCCAGCCACATCGACCGCGAAAAACGGGGGGCGATCATGCTCGGACAAAGTCCCCAGCGCGATCGGGATATCGAGCACATTCAAAAGATGATCGCCAATTGCGCCGCCGCCGACATCCCGGCGATCAAATACAACATGAGCCTACTGGGAGTCCTGCGGACCGAACGAACGCCCGGCCGCGGCGGTTCGACCTATAGCACTTGGAAAGCGGCCGAAGCGGTCGCGGATCCGCCGCTGACGCGGGCCGGAAAAATCAGTGACGACGTCATCTGGGAGCGGATCGCCTATTTTCTCGAACGTGTGATTCCCGTCTGCGAAGAATACAAGATCCGCGCCGCCTGCCACCCGCACGACCCCGGCACGCCGCCGGGCGGCTTTCAGGGGCTCAATCGTGTCTTAGGAACGGTCGATGGCTTGAAGAAATTCGTGTCGATCAACGAAAGCGCCTATTACGGCGAGCGGAAAAAGATCTTTAGCATTCACGGCCGCAACAGCCGCGGCACACGAGGCGACTTTCAGGAGGTGTATCCTGACGAGGGAGACATGGACATGTTGGCGCTGATGCAAGCGCTGCGGGACGTCGACTATGAATACATGGTGATGCCTGACCACGTCCCCAAACACGAGGAAGACCCAGGCGGACATCAGGGGTTCGCCTTCAGCTACGGCTACATCAAAGGACTGATACAAGCGGTCAGGGTTTCGTGAAAGTTCAGCAATCGTGGGGTGCATCGCGACGCAGCTTGTGAGATAGGAGAACAGAAGCTCGATTCGAGGCAGGTAGCGAGTTGGGAGAACCGCCGATAGCTCGAACGCGGTAGGAATTCCTCTCGCAAAGCCGCAAAGCTCGCAAAGGAATTTGCAGCATCGTTTCCGTTGGCGAACGGCTGGGAAGATCGCGTCAAACTCGCTGAAGCTATTTTTACAGAAGAAAACTTCCCCGCCATTCAGTTGCATCCACCGCATTGGACGTACCACGGCACTAATTCGCGAGCTTTGCGGCTTTGCGTGAGAATTTTTTCGCAACGGTGGAGACCTTCGGTCGGGACGGGTGCGGGGTCTGGAGACCCGCGCACAACCTTGCCGCCGCCGCTCAATACCTTGCCGCCGCCGCGTACAACTTTACTGCAATCGGCTCGTGACGAAGGCTCGCATTGCATTCGGCGGTGGGAATTCTATGATGACCTGCGGCCGAACGTCTCTCGGCAAAATCTAGAAACCTGCTGACCGATGCCTCGATGATTGCGCGACTACGTATCAATTGGGTGATTCTGCGGACCTGCATTGAAGAGCGGTTGGTCTATCGAGCCGACTTCGCGTTCGCGACGCTGGTCCGGTTTTTGCCGATCGTTACGCAGATCTTCTTATGGGGGGCGATCTTCGCCGTTCACTCCGACCATCCGCAGGAGAAACTCAACGGCTACAGCTATAAGAACATGATCGCCTACTTTTTGTTAGCGATGGTGGCCCGGGCATTCTCCAGCATGCCGGGACTGGCGACCGGTATTGCCCGGGACGTCCGCGAGGGGACGATCAAAAAATTCCTGATCCAGCCGGTCGATTTCTTGGGCTACTTGTTCTGGCACCGCGTGGCGCACAAGCTGGTGTATTACGTCGTGGCGATTGGTCCGTTCGCGCTGGTATTCTTTTTGTGCCGCGATTATTTCGCGGGCTGGCCCGACGGCTTTACGATCGTGGGTTTTTTGATTTCGCTCCCCATCGCGTTTTTGATCGGCTTTTTGATCGAAAGCATGATCGGTCTGGTGTCGTTTTGGTTCTTGGAAGTCAGTTCGTTGATCTTTGTCTACATGATGCTCAACTATTTCTTGTCCGGGCACATGATTCCGCTCGACTGGCTTCCGCCATCGGTCAATGCCTGGGTCATTTACTTGCCGTTTAAGTATCTGGCCTATTTCCCGGCGTCGATCATGCTGGGGCACTACACGCATGCGGAACTGGTGAACGAACTGTTAATCGCCGCCGGCTGGATCTTGATTTTGGCAGTCGCCAATCGCGTGATGTTCGCCCGCGGCGTCCGGAGATACGGTGCGTTTGGCGGGTGAATGCGTTAGCGACAACGCCGTCGGATGGGGTGGTCTTCCCGGCGTGATTTATGGTATGATTTTGCCATGTCCGAAACCGAAGCCGCAATTCTTTCTCGACTGGTTGATCCGGAAACCCCCAGCTTCTCGGCTGAGGTGGCCCGCTCAATTCTCGACATTAAGTTCTCGCAAGAGGATGTCGATCGAATGCACGAGTTGCTCGATAAGGCCAACGACGGCACGATAACGGCCGCTGAACAGGACGAGTCGAACTCGTATGAGCGCATCGGGCATTTGCTGGGACTGCTGCAGTCAAAGGCCCGCATTTCGCTCAAAGACTCGCCTTCCGCCGCGTGATATATGGACGCCGAACTAAGACAGCAGATTCGGCAGCGCGCGCAAGACATTTGTGAGTACTGCGGGATGCCGCAACAGTTCGATCCGACTCCCTTTCACGTCGACCACATTATTGCGGTAAAGCATGCCGGTCCAACACACAAAGACAATCTGGCGCTAGCTTGTTTCGCGTGCAACAATCACAAACAGAGTGACATCTCCGGAATTGATCCCGACGGGGAGTCTGACGTTCTAATACGCTTATTTCATCCGCGTCGGGATGATTGGAGTGAGCATTTCATTTGGAATGGCGCGGAGTTGGTCGGACAAACACCGATTGGTCGTGTCACCATTTATGTGCTGGCAATCAATGCCCCACATCGCGTCAACCTTCGACAGTCATTGATTAATGAGGGCGTCTTCCCGTGATCGTCTTGCGGAAACACGGGTGCACGTGTAATGACCTCTCGCGGCCCGCCCTCACGTCCGCCACCTCATCTTGACACAATCGACCCCCGGCCGTAATTTACCGCCTCATTTCCCCCTTCCTTGATGTATTCATGTGCGAATGGAGTCGCCCATGTCCGAGATTCTGTCCCTGCGCGCGCAGGGCGACGCTGTTCCTGAGCCGGATCCCTTCATCGATCACGTCTCTCAAAACTCCGACCCCGCTGACGAGATCAACGAAAAAGTCGCCCAAGTCTTCGCCACACAGCAGTTTGTGCTGGGGGACGAGGTTTCCGAATTCGAGTTCGAAGTGGCCTCGTATTGCGATTCCCGCGAGGCTATCGGTTGCGCGTCCGGGACCGATGCATTGCTTTTGGCACTCATGGCGCTCGATTTGAAACCAGGCGATGAAGTGATCACCAGCCCCTACACGTTTTTTGCAACGGGGGGCGCGATCCATCGTGCGGGGGCCGTGCCGGTCTTCGTCGATATTCAGCCAGACTGCTTCAACATCGATCCCGCCGCGGTCGAAGCGGCGATCACGCCCAACACGCGGGCTATTCTGCCGGTCCATTTGTACGGACAATGTGCCGACATGTTGCCGCTGTGGCGATTGGCCGTGCGTCATGACCTGACGATTATTGAGGACGCCGCGCAGGCCATCGGGTCGGAGTTGTCCGGACGCCGCGCGGGGGTCTTGGGAACCATGGGATGCTTCAGCTTCTTCCCCACGAAAAATCTGGGCGGGGCCGGGGATGGCGGCATGATCACGACCGACGACGCCGACCTGGCCGCACGATTGCGGCGCCTGCGGGTTCACGGTGACTGCGGGGGCTATCACCATCTGGAAGTCGGGCTGAATAGCCGCCTGGACGCGCTGCAGGCGGCCGTGCTCCGCGTCAAGTTGCCGCATCTGGAATCCTGGACCGAAGCCCGGCGCGAGAACGCGGCACGATATCGAACGCTATTCGAGGAATTCGGTCTGTTAGATGCCGTCGAACTTCCTCAGGAACTGCCCAGTCGCCGTCATATCTATAACCAATTCTGTATTCGCGTCAAAGGCGGCCGCCGTGACGAGGTCAAGGCCTCCTTGCATCAGCAGCAAGTGGGCTGCGCCATCTATTATCCGATTCCGCTGCACCTGCAGCCTTGTTTCCAACATTTGGGTTACGAAGCGGGAGCACTTCCGGAATCGGAGCGGGCCGCGCAGGAAACGTTGGCCTTGCCGATCTTCGCTGAATTGACGGCGCAGCAGCAGGAGCGCGTCGTGCAGGCGATTTCGATCGCGCTGGGCCGCGGCGGCGAAAAGACCGCGCCGGCCTCGATTCCGGCGTCGCAACTCCCACCGCGTGCCAAAGCGGGTTGATCTTGGACTGTATCGCCACGCCAATTCGTTGAAATTCACCAAACCACTTCGCCTCAAACAGTTGTGGCGTCGGGTGCCATTGGCGACTTGTCCGCCAGTGCGGTGGAGGGGCGAGTCTTCCCTGCGAACGCACGTCGTATGACGGGCGCGCGGCTGGACAGGCGCCTCGCCCTCCCCGGGCGGTGAACGGCGAACGCATCGGGTTTTGCGGCGGGGCATCCGTGTTCTTGAGCAAATCCTTGCAGCGACGGTTTGTACCGATGGTACCGATCGGCGAAACTTGCCGATTGCTTCGGATGATGATTCGTGCGCTACCCTGCGCGCGACGTAATCGGGCCGCAAATATTCGCTAACAGGGCCAATCCGCTTGGGCAGAGGGGAAGTTGGCCCCCCGGATTTCGCAATTCCGGCGCACGTTCGCGGCGCGTGTAGACTTTCAGCAGGGCATGAGCTTTCGTCGCGGCGTATTGCGCTTTGCCGCAACCTGAGTCCATGTCCCCGTGAAGGAGTTGACCCGAGCCTACAGAGAATCCCTGCATACAAGACACAGGCACGCACATGCGAGCACTCATTATTTATGTGACCGTTTCCCTTTGTTGCACGGCCGGAACGATTCGCGCTGATGACGCCGGCGGCAGCCCACAATACGCCAACACCGACAGCCGCGACCGTGCGGCTGCGGTGGCGCTCAATTACTGCCGGGCTGCCTTTCATCGCATCAAGCGCAACGGCACCAAACCGGTATTGGTCGAAGAACAAGAGAACATTCTCAACAACTTGAACCTCAACGGTATCGCCGACCAGGAGGTAGTCACGCTCTATACGAAGGTCTTGGAAGACATCGGCGGCCAGACGATCGCCGAGAAGGAGCGCCAGCACCTAAAGCGGGAGTTTCGCAAGAACCTCGGCCGACAGGCGGTGGCCTCGGCGTTTCTGTTGAGTGCCCAAGTCTCGACGTTTCAGTACGTCCAAGCGCTTCAGACCGGCGCGGGAAGTTGGTGGGACTATCGAAATTTGAAAACCACCAACGATGTCGCAGTTTGGAATATCGACAAAGCCCGGATGACACAGGTCGTCAATAGCTCGTCGCAGTTCCTCGATACGTTTTGGAAGATGATTCAGAAAAAAAACATCCCCGACCGTTGGCTGATTCGCTGCGCCGATCTGGACCAATTGGACGCGGCTTTGGCCGAGCAAAACCCGCAGACTCGACTGCGGCTCTTGCAGCGGCTGGAAAAATTCATGGAATGTTATCCGCCGTATTGGTATCACGTCGCCCGCACACATCAGGCGCTGGGAAATTGGGAGCAAGCTGCGTCCACGTATGAGAATCTTGCCAACTACGGAGCGGGACATTTTCGGCGGGACGAGATGTTGGCGGCGGGACTGGCCAACTTGGCGGCGATACAGGAATTCCAAGGCAATGCAGAGGCAGTCCACACAGCGCAAGAAGCGCTCGGGTTTGCGGACACGGCCTGGCAGGCCAACCTGGTCTGCGCGAGGATCTTGGCCAAACACGGCAAATATGAAACCGCGGAAGAGGCCGCGCTGCGAAACATCGACGCCCGGTTGGAGCGAACGCAGAGTTTGGTGGCGCTGATGTCCATCTATGAAGATGCCGGCGAACGTGAGAAGCTAATCCAGTGGCTCCGCGATGAGCGGGTGCTGGGGCAGATTCCCGTGCCGGCCGTCCTCCGCGCCTGTACGTACCTCGGCTCCAGCGAAGTCCCCACGGTTGTCAATCGGCATCTGCTGCGCACGCTGTTCGGTTATGCCGATTTGAACTTGGGCATGGATGACGTTGTGTTTGTGGAGAATCCGCTCTGGCAAATAGAAACCGCCCAGGGAAACTTATC
>CALFYU010000060.1 GCA_937952455.1 uncultured Planctomycetaceae bacterium | reverse complement strand
GCAAAATTTGTTCCGCGTCTAATTCCGCCGGCGCGGGCCGCGCAATCCAGATTTGCTTCTTGCTGCCAATCGTCGGCAGCCCCCCAATCTGGGCGAAAGCATCCAACACAGTCTCCCCTCCGCGAAGCGGGACGCTGTTAACCAGATCTCCTTCGCCACCGCCATCGGTGATAATGTAGTAGACCTTGCTGTTGTAGCTCGAAACGTCGATATTAACTTCCGGTTCGAGAATGTATTGCGACAGATGGTCTTCGATGCAGACTTTCGCCTGTTCCAAAGTATACCCGGCTACGAGCACGTCCCCGTAGATTCCCAGATGCACGGTTCCGTCCATGCGAACTAAGTGCGGTCCGTCGATGATCTGCTTGCCGCCGAGTTGTTCCAACTCGACCGAGACCTTAAACGGCACTTTGAAGATTTCGTTCGCCAAATAGTCGTTGATTGCCTGTTTGGCTTCATCGATCGTCATACCGGCGACGGCAACTTTTCCGTATTCCGGTCCCAGGTCGACCATGCCGTCGTTTTGGATCAGGTAAGCCCGCGCAAGTTCCTTAAACGCGACCGTCACTTCGGAATCGTCCGGGAAGATCGGAATCGTTTGATTCGATAGAATTCGCAAGCTATCGCCCGGCAGCAGTTTGTCGTCCCGGCGACGGATGTTATTGACCGTCTGAATCAACAATTCATCCGGCGGCTCGATGACGTACTTCGGCATCGTCGTCTTTTGCAACTCGCGGGGCACGTTGGTGTAGATCGGTGTCGGCGTGTTTAACCGATCCGATGCGGCGCACCCGGTTGCAAGAAGAGAGCTGACGGTAATCAGGGCCAACAGGTGGGCCCGTTGTGGGCGGCATGAATGTCGCATGGCTGGGTCAATGCTCGCGAAAGGTTAAAGTCGTTGTCCATCGAACACGAGCGGCAGCGGTGCGATTGCGGGTGCACCGTGGATTCGCCTCGTGCCGGCGCGACTGAGCCGCTCAGGCAGCCAGGTCACGCGGTATTCGATCTAAAACAATCCGTTCATCGACCACGCCGGAGGGACCCTTTGAGCGAATCGTGACGATTGTGCCAAATTTTCCCTCTCTACCATGATTAACACCTATGCCGGGTCTTCACGCCCGGCGCGCATTTCCAGTCGCGCGTTCAACTTGCAGCAAACCCTCGGCATAACCCTAGTGCCGATAAAGTCTTGGGAAAATCCGCCGTTCCGATTAGGTTGACTTTAACGCTTGTGACGGTTGCGCGGAGGCACGGCCGCCGATCGTACCGGTTGCTCCGGCAAACCCCCAATTGGGTTGTAGCAATTCTCCCGAAACTGCCGACGATCGTTTGCACAGTCTCCGTCATCGCCCTCGGGCGCCGCCTCCGATTCGTCGGCGCTCATCCGTGGGCGATCCGGGGGATGCAGCGCGTTTTGTGATAACGAAAAAGACGGCCCAGGCTCAAAACGCCGACGAGTTGGATCGAAGGCAGCCGCGTGACGGCTCCCTCTCGGATTTTGCGCCCGCTTGACCCGCAGGAGTGACAGGGTGACTAAGATCGAACAATACCACGGACGCATCATGAGCTTGTCCTTGGTGCTCGCCATCGGATGCTCCGGATCTCAGAGCTACAATACCGTGGCACGCCCGTCGGGTGGAAAAAGTGTCGCACAGTCGACGCAAAGAACCGCACACGTGGCGACAGTCAAGCCGCCAATCACTCCCCAGCCCTCACCCGCCCAAATTCCCATGTCCGGGAGGCCGGTCGCAGCCGGCACAATTCGCCTGGTGGGGCATGACCAACCGGCGTATGCCACGGTACAACGAGCCGTCGGCTCGCGCCCACAGCACGTCGCGCCGCCGATCAGCGCCATGCACCTCACGCGGATGGAGACAAACCGCACGTCGATCGGTACCAAACCCGAAACCCCGGCGCTAATCCTCACGACACTTCCCCCCAAAGCCGAGGGAGACGTCGCCGTGTTGTTGGCCCAAGTCCGGTCGGCCGATGCGGCAACCTGTCGCGAAGCGATCTATCAATTGGGACGCCGCGGCGAAGACGCGCTGGCGGCTGCGCCGACTCTGACCGTGATGCTCCGCGACCGGGATCACCTGATTCGGGTTCAGGCCGCACTCGCGCTGTGGCGGATCACCAAACAGGCTGAGTTCTCTGTGCCGACTTTGGCTGATGCCGTTAACTTCAGCACGCCCCGCGCCAAGTCCCTGGCCGCCGTGGCGCTGGCCGAAATGGGACCGGCTGCGCGGAAAGCCATTCCCGCGTTGAAAGTGGCCGCCCGTAAGAACGAGGGCAAAATTCGCGTGCAGGCCGCCGAAGCGCTGTGGGTGGTCTCCGAGGGCAACCGCGAAGCATTGGAGACGTTGTCATTGGCGCTGCGCGATCCCGATGCGGAAGTTCGCTGGGCCGCCGCGTATGCTTTGGGAGATATCGCCCCGGATCACCCCATGATCGTCGACGCCCTCGCGCGTCGGCTGCGCGACGTCAACGACGGTGTGCGGGTGGCGGCTGCCTTCGCCCTCGGCGAAATCGGCCCCTCGGCCAAAGATGCCGAAGAGGTCCTCAACGCAGCAGCCAGCGATCCCAATCAAGACGTCCGCCAAGCCGCCGCCGTTGCGCTCAACCGCGTGCGTCGATAGTCACCCCGTCACCGCCGACTTCGGTTGACGAATCGGGCAGGGTTCGTGATAACGAGGATCAATACTGATTGATTCTCAAACCTTCATGAAACCGTTGCCGCTGTGACGAACCAGGACCATATCACCCCCCAGGACGTAGAAGCCGTGCGGCTCAGCTTCGAGCGCTGCAAAACGCATGCAGAGTTCTCGGACACTTTCTATGATAACTTGGCCTTGCAATCGGCCGAAATCGGTCCGATGTTTGCCGCCACCAATATGATCAAGCAAAACCAATTGTTGCGAGTGGGTATTCAAAATCTGATCGAATTTGCAGGTGGCGACCCGGCCGCCGAGGCCGAAATCCGCCGACTCGCTGACTTACACGACCGCTCGCATCACGCAACCCGGCCGGACCTTTATCCGCTGTGGGTCAACGCGCTGGTGATCACCGTCGACGAAACCGACGCGGAAGCAACCTCGGCCCTGTCCGAAGCCTGGCGGCGGGTCGTGGCCCCCGGTATCGCACTAATGAGTTCGGCGTATTGAGTTCTGTCTGTTGGAACAGTACGACTCAGAAGGGTGCCCCTGGCGGCTTGCCCGCCAGTGCCCAACCGCAGCAAAGAGGCTATCCCTTCAGTCCCGTCGTGGCGATGCCGCGGATGAAGGTTTTCTGTGCTAGAAAAAACAACACGATCACCGGGGCAGTGAACATGACTGCCGCCGCCATCAGCGGGCCAAACTCTGTGTTGTAAGCGCTGACGAATTGCTGCATAGCATAGGCCAGCGGAAATTTGTGCGGATCGTTGAGGTACAACAGCGGCCCGGCGAATTCGTTCCACGTGTGCAGAAACTGAAACAGAGCCACCGTCGCCAACGCTGGCCAGGAGAGCGGAATAATGATCCGCGAAAAAATCGTCCATTCCCCGGCCCCGTCCAATCGTGCCGCTTCGGAGAGTTCTTCGGGAATCGTCAGAAAAAACTGGCGCAACAGGAACACGTAATACGCCTCACCCGCCAACCAGCTCGGCAGCACAAGCGGCCAGTACGTGTTGTACATCCCCATGGCGGCGAAAAGTTGAAACCGCGGCAGCATCGTCACGTGAAACGGCAACAGCATCGTGGCGATCAACACAAAGAACAACAGATCCCGCCCCGGCCACCGCAACCGTGCAAATCCATAGGCCACAATCGAACAAGAAACAAGCGTCCCCGCCACATTCAACACACACAGCAGCACCGAGTTCGCCAAATACCGCCCGAAGTGTCCGGCCTCCAGTGCCTGCGCATAGTTCTCCGCATGCCAACGCTCCGGCCACATCTCACTTTCCAGCTGCCCCGGCGGCTTGAACGAACTGAACACCATCCACACGAGCGGCAGCGAGAAACCGACGGCGAGGAGAATCAGCAGCGGGTGGGCGTAGCGTGGGGGGCGTTGCATGAGAATGTGTTTGGTCCTACGGCGTCCGTTGATTGACCTCGAAGTTGCGCAACGCATCCAGGCGTCGCTGCACGTCACGCGTCGCCGCGTCCAGGGCCTCTTGGGGCGATGCTTTTAACGACAACGCCTCTTCGGTCGCCTGATTGATTCGCTCGAAGAAATAGGCCTGTACGGGGATGTTCGGCGTCGGCTGCTGGTCGCCACTCTGGGCCTGTTCAACGAACAAGCGGAAGTTGGGGTGCATGTCGAGAAACGCCTGAAACATTGGCTGCTCCACGACGCCGCGGCTGGCGGGGATCCAGCCTCCGGCAGCGGCAGTTCGCCCAGCTTCTGCTTCGTTTCCGCCGAAGCCGGACCAGAATTTCATGAATGCCCATGCCCCGCGGGGATTCTTGCAGCCGCGAGGGACGAGGAAAAAGTTGCCGTTCACCCAACCGGCGTTGGCCAGGCCGTCGGGGGGATGCGGTAAGGGGCCGACGGTGTAATCGAAGTTGGCACCGACCGCCTCATCGAGCGGTTCGATTCGCCATTGGCCGTCCATCATGATGCCGTGGCTTCCTTCGAGCAGCATCGATTGCGAACCGGTTTCACGGTTAGTACTGCGAAATGCGCGAATTTTTTCCAAGCCATGCAATTTGCTGTAGGAGACCATCCAATCCAATGCCCTCACAATCGCCGGATCGTTGGCGGTGATCTTTCCCGTGTCGGGATCATAGAACCGCCCCCCGAAGGCGATCCCCCAGGCCCAAAGTCGGCGGTCGTCGGGAAGGTAGACGATGCGCGTCGGATCGTCATTTGCTTTATGGGCGATTGCATCGAAGTCCGTAATACTGGTCGGCGCGTCGCGACCATCTAATATATCGCGGCGGTAGAACATCAGCCGGATGTCCAAACCGTTGCACAGGGCATACAGCCGCCCGTCGTACGTGCCGATTTTTTGTGCTGCCGGGCTGAGCCAATCGTTCAGCCGCGCGTATTCGTCGGCCGGCATCAACTCATCGAGCGGCATCAGCGCACCGCGTTCGGCCCATTGGCCGATGATTTGGTCGTCCTGATTGAGCACGTCGGGAAAATCCCCACCAGCTAGTGCCATGAAGAATTTCATGTCCAGGTTTTGTCCCGGCACGGCGATTTCCTCGACCCAGAACTCCGTTTGCGAGTCGTTGAACCGCCGCACGACGTCCTGGACGACATGCCGATACTTTCCGCCCCAAAAATGCCAAAACACAACCCGCTCGCGCCCGGCGGGGATGGTTTGCTCGGCGGAGCGCATGGCAACGGCCCAACTCAGACCGATGAGGCTCGCAACGACAACCGCGATGACAATCGGTGCGATGCGTTGACGCATGTGTTGTCCTGTCAAAGGGGAAAGGCTGCCGCGGTCAATCGTATCGCTGCGATGCATGGATCGCCAAGTGTGAAATCAGCTGTCCCAAAAGAAAGAATATTGATTCCGACGGGCGAGTTTCGTTCAATGACGGCTTAAAGATACGCTAATCGTTAATCGCGTGGACGGAGGGGCGATCATGTCGGCGGAAACTTCCTTGGATGCCGATGGTTTTGTCTGCCCGAATTGTGGAGCGGAGGTCGCCGCCGGGGCGACATTTTGTCGCGAGTGCGGCGCCAGCGACGATTCCGGGTGGGGGGACGATGCCGACGTGTTGTATGAAGACGACTTCGACTACGACGAGTTCGTAAGCCGCGAATTCCCACAGCATGCACCCGACGGCATGCAGCTCACGGCCAAGCAGTGGGTGATTCGCCTGATCGTCGTGGCCCTCTGCCTGGGCTTGTTGTTTTTCGGATTGCGGTTTTGAAGCTTTGAGTTTGTTCGACTGCAACGAGTCGTCGCGGAGCGCTCCAATGTACGATGCCGACGTGGAAGTGATCAACAGCGGAAAAACGCATCGTTACCGGCTGCGATGTGGCGATCGCCGCTTGAGCTATCGGGACGTCATCACACTTTGGTGCAGCGATGAAGCGTTTCGAGAGTTTTTCAATTGCCTGTTGGCCGAATGCCCATTTGCCGCGTTTCGGTGGGAGACGCCGGTCGTTTCGTCGGCCATTTCCGTCCGAGACTTCGAGTTTGTTTCCGTGAATTACCCGGCGCTCGAGCGACGCGTCGACGGCACTCCCTTTGCCGATAGGCTGCGAAATGTCGGCACTGCCAGCGTCGTCACCTTTGAGAATTTGGGGGGCGATGCAATACTTGTCGTGCCCAACGGGATCGGTTCCGAAAGTGCTTACGGGCATTTGGCGTCATTTGTCCGTGACGCGCCACGTCCGCAGCAGCAGGCGTTTTGGCAAGCCGTGGGCGAAGCGATGCGAACGGCATTGAATCAGCGCCCCGTCTGGCTGAGCACGGCGGGGATGGGGGTGGCTTGGGTTCATGTCCGATTGGATTCGCGGCCGAAGTACTACGCGCATGCTGCTTATCGAAACGAGCAATCGCCGGACGTACGACGCCGCTGATCACCTTCGCTTACGCGGTTGGAGATTTCTCAAGAAATCGCGCCGTCATGTGAACCTTCTGGAGGACGGCCGTGTCGAAGGGAGCATGGACATTGCATTACTCGACAAAAAGTGCGCACAGATCGGCGCACGCCTGAAGTTGATGGATCCGCCCCCCCGACGATTTAGGGATCAGCAGGGGATTCGCCTCGATATTGGCATCGACCGCCGCGGCGAGTTCTTCGCGATCCGTGCGGCGGACGGTGACGAGATCGAGGTCTTGCAAGTGCAGCCGCAGGATCGGCATCTATTACTGATGGTGCGGGAGAACGGCGAGAAGAGCAAGTTCCTCTGTGGGCATGATGAGCGTCACTGGTTCGTCGCAGGAATTCCCGAATCGGCTCCCGTCGGAACGGTCGCCCAGGCCAAGGATGCATTGAGGCCGCTTGAAGTCCGTGACGCCGAATCCCAAAAGCGCGTTTCCGGCAAGGCCCGACATCGTCGCAAAAACAATGCATTTGTCCGACAGGGGGAATGGTTCTTTATTCCGACCGACGATCTGGCTGTTGATGACGCTTGGGTGCTGCGCAATGAACCGCTACAGCGCGGCGGCGGTAAGCCGCACTGGGCGGAGTACTGCTATCGTACCGGCGGAGAGACGGTTTATGTTTGTGCGCGATACCCCAATGGCGTCACGGCTCAACGCTATCGCAACATTCTTTCGGGAAATCGCAACGCCAAGAACTGGGGATGGACATCGATGATGCGGAACGCAGGCGTCTACGTACGTGGCCGAATTCGGCATCCGGACCACGCCACCATAACTTTGGCAGGCTGGCATCGCGTGGCGATGAATACCGAAAACCAGTCGCGGGCTATGCGGCACGTGGCGTTTTTAGATTGATTGCGACTCGATTGATCACACGCACCTGTGGGGTGAACAAACTGGTGCGTGCTCTTGTCCCGTAATTGCAACAAGATCATCCTAGTTGGATTCTCGTCAAACGCAATCGCCCCCCACGCGTCGCGCACGAATTCGGGGACATATCCCATCGATCCGCGGCCGTGAGCCCAATTGATCGTTTGTACCTGTTTAGCGATTTCAGTGCAGAGCCGGCTAGGGTGCGGTTGCATGCCAACACGCCCCAAGTCCAATCGATCGGCATCCCAACAGGTTTGTATCGTGATGTCCGGATGGGTGCGCTCGTGTGTGTGTCCCGCGCAGGCCCGGTGCAGCAAGCCGAAATCATGGTCGCTCAGGTGAAAAACATCGTTGTGGAGCGCGCGCGCAAACTCGGCGGCGCGGGGCCCATGCTCTGGGTCGTGGCCGTCGTTGAGTCGACGGGAACCATGCAGCACGGCGAACAACTTGACGATCTCGACATTCGTACCGGTCGTTTCAGCCAATCGCAGACCGTTTTCTAGTACCCGGGCCCAATGCGCGACGCCGTGAATGCCAGCCTCGGACAACTGGTAACTTTCGAGGACAATCTTGATGAGCGGGGCGACTGATTCGGGCATATTTGTTTGGGGGCACACGATGTCGGACTTGTCACCTTGTGGAATCACCGGCCCCCCAACGTGCCATACAGGTCAAAAGCGAACGATCAAACTTGATCCGAGAAACGGGCCGGGAGCGACGTCGACGAGATCATACAATTCGTCCCGGCGATTTCCACCTTCGCCGTAGTAGCGCCCAAACGCGTAGCCGGCATTGATGTCAAATGCGGCATATCGCCAGATATTCCAACGCAGGCCGCCAATGACGCGTTGTTCAGAGGCTAAGAATTGATCATCGGAGTCGGCGCGGCTCGTGAGCAAAAATGTCTCGCGGATTGTTTCAAAGCCGCCATAGATCTGAATGTCGTCCGTCCACTCATAGGTCGCGAGTGCGTTGACGTTATAAAGGGGAAAATAAGAGGCATTCAGCGCCAGATCTTCCATCGGCCTCCAAGTCACGGAGAACGGAATGCCTACGTTCATTTGAAAGGTGTCCGACGGGTTCCAGCCATAGGCAATGCCCGGAATTGGGAAGTTGAGATCGGAGAACGGGGCGTACATCACCGAGTATTGCCACGAATCGCGGTTGTTGCTGGCGGGGACTTGTAGAAACCCCAACACCGAGGCCCGGACTTCGTTGATGCTATCAAACGGTTTATCGCTGGCGGAGCCGACGGTCGTCATCAAGCCGCCGGTCCAGCCGTTGTCAAATTGATGTATGTGATTGAGGCCGAAGTTGACGGTCCACAATTCGTCGGGAAACGGGCGCCCGGTGTCGGGCAAAATCGCGTTGGTCGAAAATAAGGAGTTCTCGATCGTCGCCCGCAGAATGACGATGTCTCCTTCTTGCCGCCAGATGGGAACGCCCATGGTGAAGAGTTGTCGCACGAGGCCGAAATCGGCCTGCTGATCATCGACGGCGGTCGATGGATACCAAGTTGCTGAATAACCGGGTCGACGCATCCGGGCTCCACTGAAGGGACTGCCACCGCGTCGGGACGAACTGCTCGAGCGGCGTTCTTCTTCCAGCATGTCCTCGACCTGCATGCCGGTCGGAGACGTCACTACAAAAGGTGGAGCATCAGGCGTCTGGGCGTCATTAACGGTTCGGAATACAGGGGCCGTTTCGAGATAGGCTGCGTCGTGCTCCTCACCACTTGCTGTTGTCTGCATTAAACATGCAAACGATAGGAGTGCGATGCGGACCGTTGACGAACTCAATAATCTCATTGATGCGGCCGCGTACAGATTGCTTTTGGAATTGATTGGCGACAAGGTCATTTGCCGAATCATCACGTCGTCGCCATTCTAGACGCGCATGACTTCATGGCAATGCGATTCTGTCAAGATCGACTTGCTCGTCGCACCAAAAAGCTAACGGCGGCAGAGACGGGAGCTCGATTTCACTTGGTGTCGCGCGGAATGGGCGACCGTCAGTTGATATTCTGAGAATACCAACCCACCAATACGCGCAGCGGCGGCGAAAAGATCTGCGGTTGTGCAGCGAGCATCTGCCGCACTTCATCCAGCGGGTGAAACTGAACAAAGTCGATTTCGTGCTCATCAATCACCGGCGTGTCGTCGGAAACCGCGCGGTAAAGCATTGTGTGCTCCATCGCCAGTTCCGGCGTGGCCGCGAACTTTTGCAGCGGCTCCAATTCACAGTCCAGGCCAAGTTCTTCGCCCAGTTCGCGCACGGCCGCCTCATCGTAGGTTTCGCCGCTGTCCACGTGCCCCGAACAAGAGGAAGTGTACGTCAGCGGATGCTCGTCTTTGTGTACAGACCGCATTTGCAGCAAAAACTCGCCGCGGCTGTTAAACAGAAAGACATGCACCGCGCGATGCATCAGCCGCCGCGCGTGGACTTCCGCCCGCGGCGCTTGGCCGATCACTTGATCCCGTTCGTCAACGACGTCGAAAATATCCTGCGGCATGGTCGGATCGTAGCACAACGGCCGCAGAGGCAAAACCGTGGCGACGAACACGGTGTAGGCCTACTCCTCGGAGAGCTTCGGAACGGTCATCAGCCGCGGCTTGGGATCCATGGCGAAGTTGAGCAACGGCTCCTCTGCGCCGTTCTTGGGATTCTGCTTGGCTTGAATCGATTCGGCCACCAGATAGGTCTGCCCCCCGCTTTCCTTTTCTTTGGCGCGGAACATGTCATACAACTTGCGGATCCGCGGATCGTGCATGTCGTCGAACGAACCGATTGTGACATATGATTGATAGCGGTCATGCCACACATAGGCCTCAAAATTCTGATTGCGCATCAGTTGCACCAACTGATAAGCCTGTTTATAGGCTTTGTCCAGGCTTTGGCTTTTCTTGAGACCTTCTTCGAATTTTTCAATCCGCTGGTCCATGTTGGCACCGCCCGTATCTTGCATCGAAATCGTGTTTCCGTGAAACGTGGCTACGACCAGCGTGAATTTTGCCGGGTTTTCGCTAAGACTGTATTCGAGACCGTCATTCAAGTAGCGAAGATGTTTGTAATCCTTGCGTTGCTGCAGTTCCTCGGGAGTCAGCAGCGGATTGGGAACCAGCATCGCGCGGCTGAACGGATTCGGCTTGCCGGGCGTCTTGGTGTAGCGCGCGTTTTCCATGGACGTCTCGGGGATCAAGTTCTTGATCCATTCCAACGTCTTCTGGGCAATCTTCCCCTCCTTCTCATGCGGGTCGATCGAGGAATAATTGCCGGCCAGAATCGCGATTTGGTTCCGCTGGGCGGCATAGGCTCCGGTTTGCCGCCGGCCGAGCTGGTCGACCGTTTCGAAGGACTGCAATTTGCCTTCCTGCGTGTAGACATAGGCCGGCAGCCCTTTTTTCCGCAACTCCAGGACGATCGCATCGGCCGCTTCCGCGGCCAGTTTGCGAGACTCTTCCGTTTCGCCGCGGAAATTGGCGACCATGATCATCCACGGCCCGTGCCGTTTGTCGATGGTGTAACGGCGGCCCTTGACGGCCGAGATCTTGGCATCCGCGTCAGCGGGTGAAAACAAGACGGCCGCGTACGTGAGGCAACCGCAGACGATGGCGACAAGCTGTCTACTGAACACGAGAAACTCCGATTTTCTCTTCCAGGAGGAGTGCGAGGCTTCCGTGGGGAAACCAACGGATTGACGCGCCGCGAGATCCTCGGCGGCCCTGCCGGCGGCACACGGCGTTGCAAAGATAGGACTGTGCGGGAAAGGGGCGGGATGCTAACAACTAACCCCAATCGAGTCCAGACCCGGACGCCGTAAATTGGACGGTCAATTTCATCTCGCAATAGCTTTTTTGGCGATGTGAATCGGAATTCGCGAAACGAGATTATGAGACGGATTGCGGCAGCCTGGTCTCTTTGATATGCGCCCGTCTCAAAAGTACGACCGCGAAACGAATTATGCCTTGCCGGTTTCGTCGGCAAAGCTGGTGTCCACGATGGCGGCGCCGACAGAATCACCGAATGCATTGACCGCCGTGCGGAACCGGTCCAGCAGCCAATCGACCGGCAGGATCAGCCCCACCAGCGTCAACGGCAACCCGACGGCGTTCAACACGATCAACAGCGTAATCAAACCGGCTTCCGGAATTCCCGCCGCTCCCACGGCTGCCAACGTGGCAGTCACGGCGATCGTCATCTGGTCCAAAAAAGTAAGACTGAATTCCGGATCGACAGCGGCATAGGCGTTGGCAATGAAGATCGCAGCCGCCGCTTCGTAAAGCGCGGTGCCGTCCATGTTAATCGTGGCTCCCAACGGCAACACGAATTCGGTACTCCGCTTGGAGACTCCCGCCTGAACCTCGGCGCACTCCATCGTCACCGGCAGCGTGGCGGTGGAACTGGCCGTCGAAAACGCCGTCAGCACCGCTTGGCCCATCTGGGCGATGAACCGCGCAGGATTGCGGCGGGTAAATATGTAAAGTAACGCTGGTAGTGTGATCAACGCGTGAATGGCCAGTCCCACCAAGACGGTGGCCATGTAACCGGCCAGAACGCCGGCAAGTTCATCGAGTTTGCCCTCAACCTGCGCCTTGCCGAACCGGGAGGCCACCAGACAAAAAATCCCCAGCGGCGCGACCTTCATCAACAGCATGATGAAGGCCATCAAGGTGTCATTGATGCTCACCACCAACTTGGCGATCGTCTCGGAACGTTGTCCCATCGTGGTGAGCATGCCGGCGAATATGATGCTGAATACGATCAGCGGCAACAGATTCACCTCGACCATTGATCCCAGCAGGTTGTCGGTGAACAGCATCAGGACGAGTTTCTTGAAGATCAACAGCAGCGAAACTTCCTGACCTTCGGCCGCCTTCTCCATTTCCGCGGTTGCCTTGTCGACATGTTCGGCCGCTTCGCGTTGCGCGTCGGTCACTATGGCCGGATCAATCCCCCGTCCCGGACCGATGAGATTCACGATCAACAATCCCGTCGCGACCGCCAGAATCGTGGTCGAGGTGTAATAGAGTATTGCGTAAGCGCCGGGCCGGCCGAGCTTGCGGACGTCCCCCAGCCCGAGAATGCCGCTCATTACGCTGGCCATCACCAGTGGCACGACAACCATCTGCAACAACCGCAGAAATACTTGTCCCCCCAAGTCGAGGTGCACCGCCCAACCGGGAAGTACCCACGCCAGCACGATCGCCGCAACAATCGCGACTATGATGTACAGCGTGCCATGCCCGCCGGCCGGTTTCGACGGCTCTGATTTGTTCTCGGGGGCCTGCGCGGCCGGTTGTCCCATGCTCGTCTCTCCTCCAGCCGTGGATCGCCGCGCGGTGCTTACCGAACAATCAGGCAGAGCACCCCAATACCAAATAGCAACATGGCGACCGTGACATACAAGATGACCGTCGCCCAGGAAACCCCCGGTTGGAGGACGCTCAGCCGCGGGTTGCCGGGTTGATAGTAGACGGTTGCCACGGAACCCTCCTCGTAGGTTTCCACCAGGCCGCCCACGGCAAACAAGCTTATCGCAACGCGATCGGACCGGTATCGCTCGCCGTCGACTAGATATTCGTACGCGAACTTGACGGTGTAGGAAGTGGTAGGTAGTTGTTGCATGCCCCCGCTGTCGGTGAGCTCGCGGCGCGAGTCGACGATCCGGCCGGGTGTCTGCGGCCAGGATTTGCTATCCGCACCGATATACCATTCCCAGCCGGCGGTCACGAACAACATCAGCGCCAGCGTCAGCAACACGCCCACGACGATTTTGGTACGCGGAGAGATCGTGCGATCGGCAGTGAGCGGTAGGGCCGGGCGTGCCACGGCGAGGATGGGCAAAGCGTCACTGGGCGGGGCCGGCTTTGCTGGAGCCGGCGGCGACACCGGTTCGGAAGGCGGCGGTGCAAAGACCGTGATCGGCTGGCCGCAATGTTTACAGCGCACCTTACGGCCGATCATCTCATACGAGACCTGATAGGCCGTGAAACACTCTTCGCAAATGATCCCAAACTTCATGGGTGTCTCATGCGGGTTAGGCCGTCGGTTTAAGCCGGACGCCATTGGAGGCTTGGCCGCCAAGGTTCGACAAGTGTATTGTTCCGATTATCTCAGTCACAGCATCGCATATTGCGGCGGGGATTACAAAACCGAGCCCCCTTTTTGCGCTCGTAACACGGCATCGTCCCCGAACCGCACGGTCGAACGGTTAGCCCGAATGAGGCGATCCGCGTTTTATCCCATTGTCCCGCGATCTTAAGTTCCGCACCCCGAGGCCGACGACACCCAACCCCAGAATCGCGGCAACCGCTGAGGCGGGAAACCGCAGCGGATGCGGCCACCACCAGGCGGACTCCACCCCCCGCCAAATCGGGATGAGCGCGAACACTACGATCGCGGGAATCGCGACCGCCGGGAACCGCAGCATCCCGGCCGGGCGCTTGCCCGACACACTTGCCACAACCATCACGGCCGCCGTAATACTCATCGCAAACAGCGACACGTCCCAGCCGAAGTAACATCCGATCACGGCGGTCACAATCGCCAGGTTCAATTGCCGTTTTTTTCCTTGAGCATCATAGCGCTCGCCGAGACCCAACAGACCGCCCAGCAACCCGCCGACGACAAGTCCCAAGACGGCGTGCAGGAATCCGGCGCCCGGTCCCTCGGCGAGAAGCGGCGACTGAGAGGCGACCCGAAACGGGCTGAACAGGCCGACGAGAATCGTCGGAATCGTCAGCGAGCGGGGGATGGCATGTCCATCGCCGGCAATCAGCACACAACACACCAGCGCCGAGGCGGCAAAGCAGTGGGTCAAATAGATGCCAATCAACTCGCCGTCGAGCGCCGCCAGGGGTGAGACGGAAACGTCAACAAACGCATTCCCCGGCAAATTCGCGCCACCCGAAAACAATTCCACAACCGCCAGATACAAAAACAATAATGCGGTCGTCAATTCCACGACCATGTAGCGGGGCGAGATGCGGGCGGCGCATTCGCGGCATCGTCCGCGTAGTTTGAACCAGGCTAGGATCGGTACGTTGTCCTTAAAAGCAATCGGCATCTTGCAGACCGGGCAATGGGAATCCGCACGGAGCAGTCCCATGCCTAACGGCAAGCGATAAATCACCACGTTCAAGAAGCTGCCGACGCAGGCCCCGATGATGAACGCGCACATGCCGATGTACCATTGAAACGCTTCATAGCGCCAGTTGTCCGGCGGCGGTGCTTCCGCAATCGTCCGTTTTTGCAGCGGGCGAAAGGGAATCACGGATTTCTTCGCAGGATCATCGGCGCGGGCCTCTGTAGGCGGGTCCTGGGCCGGAGAGGCGGTGTGTAAAACCACCACGCACACGATTCCCAAGGTCAGAATGACGGTTCGCTGCATCGTAACTCCGCTGCGCGGAGTTGTCTCTCCGCCGTTTGTTTCCCAAGACGCCGAAATGTGCGGTCACAGGAGTCAACGTCTCCGCCCAATGTTCAAGTGAACCGGACGAGTGTGACCGGAAAGCGTCCTCAAAACGATGACATGTTTCGCCGTTTTGAGACACCCGCGCCTATCCTTCGCCAACCATTCTAGGAAGATTTCCGGACGCAATCGACTGTCGGCAGCCGCATTACCGCAACGTGTCGGAAATTCCCGGCCGGCGGTATCAAAAATGCGTAAGTAGCCCACGATTTTCACCGGGGCAGGTTGGTGCGGAGTGCACGTGATTCCGCAGCGGTTACTCTTGGAAAAGGAGCGTGTCATGAAGAGATTGCTGATGGTGGCGGTGGTGGGCCTCGGAGTCTATTTGGTGGCCGGGACAAATTCGGCCCAGGCGGGTGTCGGATATGTCGGAGTCGGTTTCGGCTACGGCGATTGCGATTACGGTTACGGCGGCGCGTACCCAGGAGGACTCTACATCGATCGGGTTTACCCGGCGCCGGTGTATGTCGCCCCGGCCTATCCACGCGTCGGTGTGTACCGTGGGCGATATGGTTATTGGGGCCCGCGGTACGGCGGACGTTTTCGCGGCCGCTTCGGCGGTTGGGGCTACCGGGGGCGGTATCGCTACCGGTACTAGAAACAATTTCAAAACCCGATTGTGCTTGTGAGAGAACCGCTCACAAAAGCGGTTGCGTAAGGCATCAGAGGGTCTTGAAATTACTTGTAGATTTTTTTCAGATCCCAGGCGCTCCTATTCGAGATGCGGCAACAATAGAGTGTGTGAGATTGGTGCTTCACCGGGTCTTTGAAAACCGTTGAATGAAACATTGTGTTCAAGGGTGACATCTCGTCACACTTGGTTTTA
>CALFYU010000059.1 GCA_937952455.1 uncultured Planctomycetaceae bacterium | reverse complement strand
GAGTTGCACGATCGTGTCAGTCACCAAACCGGAATTCTTTCGGACAATCGCCCGGTTAGGCGTTCAGGCAGCCGAAGCGCTCGCCTTTGCCCATCAACGCGGCGTATTGCACCGAGACATCAAGCCATCGAATCTGATGTTGGACGCCGACGGAAAACTGTGGATCACCGACTTTGGCTTGGCCCGCATCGAAGGGGATGCAGGATTGACGATGACCGGCGACGTCATGGGAACGCTGCGGTACATGAGCCCCGAACAGGCCGGAGTGATGAACGCGATCGTCGATCAGCGCAGCGACGTCTATTCACTGGGCGTCACGCTGTATGAAATGTTGACACTGCGTCCCGTCTTTGCGGGTTATAGTCGCAACGAACTGTTACAAAAACGCGCGCACCAAGAACCGCTGCCTCCTCGCCGTATCAGAAAGGGCCTTCCAGCGGATCTGGAAACCATTGTGCTTACGGCAATTTCACAGAAAGCGGACGAACGTTATGCGACGGCACAAGAATTGGCCGACGATTTGCGGCGTTTCTTGGAGAATAAACCGATCCAGGCCAAGCGGCCGAACCTGGTGAAGCGGGTATTAAAATGGGGCCAGCGGCATCGTTCGCTTTCCGCATCACTATTGATTCTGTTATTTGCAGCGCTGATTTCCGGTTCGGTCGTCCTGGGCGTGATCAGCGGTAAAATCAGCAGCCCAATGTTTGTGGGGGCCGCCGCCAAAGACGACTCGGAAGAAACTGCACCGCTTGTGAGTTCGGGAGAATTTCTTCCTGGCGTTGTGCCCGCACCAACTAACGTACCGGAGTTGGGTCTATGGCAAATCACCACGAAGAGGCCGCGGGGCGTGATGACGTCTGGCGTTTTCAGCCCCGATGAAAGCATGATCGCCTTGGGCGCCGCAGGAGAAATCCGGATTTATGACGCGAAGAACTTACGACTGCTAAAGGTTCTTGTGGGGCATACCAGACCGGTGACTTCCGTCGCTTGGCATCCATCGGGCCGACAATTGGCCTCGGCCAGTGGGGACGGCACAGTTCGGTTGTGGACAACCAACGGCCGTCCGACGCATGTGCTAAACGGCCACGTCGGGGCCGTAAACCGCGTCGTGTGGCATCCCGCCGGGACGCAGTTGGCTTCTACCGGCGCTGACGGAACCATTCGGTTGTGGAATCCCAATGGGACAACGGACGGATTGCTTCGCGGCCACCGCGACCCTGTGTTTTGTCTGGCGTATAGTCCCGACGGAACGATGCTGGCCTCCGGCGGCGGCGCGATATTTCCACCGGACGAAAATGGGGATCCGGGTGATAATACGATTCGATTATGGAATCTCGCCGAAAAACGCGCTTCTGCCTTATTAGAGGGGCACGATCTTACTGTCCGTTGTCTTGCATGGAGCGCCGATGGAACACAATTGGCGTCGGGAGGGGGGAACGTGTTTCGCTCCCAAGGTCCGACGCGTCGGGAGGCGGGGACCGTACGACTTTGGAATATTGACGGAACAGCCGGACCGGTGATAACGGGGGACTTCCGCGGGATCCATGCGTTGGCTTGGACCCCTGACGGGCGGCAGATTGTATTTGGTGGTCGCGATGAATCGATTTGGATGTGGGATGCGGCACTGCCTACGGTCACAAAGAAGTTCACGATCCACGGGGTCGACATTAACTCTCTTGCATGGAACGCCGATGCGACACAACTGTTAGCTACCAGCCGGGCGGCGATGGTGGTTTGGAAGTCGGACGGCTCACTGCGGCGTACGTTGCGCGGCGTGCTCAATGGGCCTCGATTTACGCACGTTTGCTTTAGTCCCGACGGGAAGTGGATCGCATCCCTGGGACGGCTATGGCAGGTGGATGGGACACCCGGACCGGCACTCCCCGATGCGGAACAACCCATGATATGGAGCCCCGATGGCAAAGGGATTGCCGGAGCTGGCCCGAACATGACCGTGCAACTGTGGAACGAGAACTTCGCCAAGGATCGCCCCTTAACCCGACACCACCGATACATCTCCTCGCTTGACTGGAGTCCCGATGGAAGTCAAGTTGCCTCGACAAGCGGCGACGGATTGACGCGTATCTGGGACCTCAGCAACGACACGATGCGGACCCTCCGGTCCATCGATGAATCCGCCCGGCAATATCGCTCAGTAGAATTCAGCCCCAATGGCCGATTCATTGCTGCGACAAGCTGGGGGGACGCTTCCGTGCACATTTGGGATCAGTCCGGCAACATTCGCGCGCTGTTGAAAGGCCATCGCGGCGGCGTGGAATCGGTATCTTGGAGCCCCGACGGGGCACGACTCGTGACCGGCGGCGGGCTTACGGTGAGGCTGTGGGAATCAGACGGCACGCCGGTGCGTGTGCTCGAAGGTCATGCCTCCGAAGTGTATCCGGTGGCCTGGAGCCCCGACGGCAAGTGGATCGCTTCAGGCGACACCGATGGAACGATTCGACTATGGCACCCGAGCGGACATCCGGGGCCGACCCTTGTCGGACATTTTGGAGGGATCCATTCCTTGTCTTGGAGCCCAGACTCCAAACATCTTGCATCCGCAAGTTGGCTCGATGGGACGATCCGCATGTGGAACGTCGAAACTCAATTGACAGAATGGACGCTCCTATTAGTGGACGACGCGGGAACGACCGCCACGCTCAGCCCAAGTGGAGAACTGCTCCACGACGATCGACAACTCGTCAAGGATGAGTTGCTCTACCTAAGAGAAACAGTTACCGGCATCATGTCCACGCTTACGTTTGCCGAGTTTCATGACCGCCATGCGGACGTAATGATTCGCTATCTTGGTGATCTGGGCATACTAGCCGCTCGGCGCGGTGAGCATGAGAAGGCGGTGCTTCGGTGCCGCCAGATGATTTCCTATGGGTGCGACAAATCTGACGCGACCTTGCGAAAATGCATTGCTGCGGTCGAAGCCGCGCTTGTGGAATCCCATCAATATGATTCTGTGGCGACGATCTTGTCGGCACTGATTCAGCATGATCGGAAACTGATCGCATCGTATGGCGACGAATTCGATGCTACCAACTTGTTGATTGACGATCTGGCACGCAGATATGATTTTTATTTGCTGCTGAAAAAATATCCACAGGCAATGGCTGACGCTGAAGAGATGCAGCAACGCCAACCGGCAAACAGCCTCGGTTACTATCTGTCCGGCCAATTGCTCTGGAACCTGGATCGATTTTCCCCGGCGCTCGACGGTCTAAAAAAAGCCTATGAACTTGCCCCGGATCAACCAAAAGAGCAAATCGCCTACGCGTTTGCGTTGGCGAATCGGCCGATGCGGACCGACGACGAAGTAAGGTTCGCTGAGTTTCTCGCCCGCAGAGCCATTGAAGGCGATCCCAAGTGGGGCACGGCGTGGCGCACGTACGGGATGGTTCAATACCGGCTGGGGAATTGGCAGGCGTCGATCGATGCTCATAAGAAGGCAATTGAATTAGAAGGGGGGGATTACCACATCACTGAGTATTTGTTCATGGCAATGGCCAATTACCGTCTCGGAAAAATTGGAGATGCCGAAATCTGGTACGAGCGGAGCATCGAGTGGATCAACCAAAATTCGTCCAACAGTTCCGATGTCGCTCGGTGGCGCTCAGAGGTCGAAGAGCTATTGGGACTGAAGAACACGCCGTTGCAAGGATCGCCCGACATCGGCACGGCGAAATAGGCAACGGTTTGCCGACCGCTTTTCTTCGCTTGATGCACAAGAGCCGGTTTTCGCGAGTTGACGGGCGTCATTGGCAGCCGATACGCAAGGCCGTTGGAACTGCTGTTGAACGAGCCGCTCGTCGGCGAGATCGCTGTGTGCCGTAATCTGAGCGATGACAATCACGATCCGCTGCTTCGTCCGGTCAGCGGACACGTGAGCGGCCATCACACAATTTTTTAGAATTCATCTTGAAAACGGGAGCTCGAACTCACATAATTCGGGCGTCCGATCGATGTTGGAAAAGAATTCCTCAGCTTTCGAGAGCGCCGCCAGAGTGCGGACATCGGATGGAACATTGGTTGTCCTGCCTGTAATGGGAGGACGATGGAGCGTGGGCGGTTTGCGCAAGGCTGGCCGCCCGTAGACCTGTTTCATGGGAAAGGAGACCCCACGATGCTCGTTCTCTCTCGTAAACCGGACGATAGTTTCTGTTTTCCACAGCTTGGCGTGAATGTGCGCGTCCTCTCCGTCAAAGGTCGATCGGTTCGTATTGGAATCGATGCGCCTGACGAATTTGCCATCCTCCGCGGTGAGCTTGCCTCGGAATTCGAAACCAAAGCGACTGCCGCCGCTGAAACAAAGTCGCACCGTTGGAAAAACCAGTTGAATGTCGTCAAGCTGAGCCTTGTGCTTGCCGAGCGTCATTTCCAAGCGCGCAACGTGTGCCGCTGCGAAGCCGCGCTGCTCGTCTCAATTCGCGAGTTCTCTAAAATGTAACGGTCTGTGTCTAAGGTCCCTGTCCCGCAACCATCAGGCTCGGCAAAACGCGTGCTCGTCGTCGAAGATGACCCGAACGAACTGCGGCTGTTGGCCGGATTGCTGCAACTGGAGGGCTATGATGTCGCGACGGCCGCGAATGGAAACGAAGCAATCGAGCAACTCAATCAATTGGATGTCTCGCCCGATTTTGTGTTGCTTGATATGCGGATGCTTTATCGCAAGGGCCCTGAAACGATTCGTTGGATCCGCGATCAAAAGCCCTATGAGTCGTTGTCCGTGATCTCCATCAGCGCCACCTCGCCGGAAGAGTTGGGAGTCGCCATCGGCCCCGGCGGCGTGACCGATTGGTTTCCCAAGCCGCTGGACACAGTCCGGCTGCTCAAGCGCCTCAACGGCGTCCAGACGACCGCGGTATAGCCGTTGTTTGAGTCCGCCGGCGTGAGGAGGCTGCTGGAACTGCTCGTCACCAGCCAGACATGGACTGTCTCTAGATCGGGCTGGATGCCCGGGCTGGTTTTTGTACCGCCACCGACGTGTGCGAACTCAATGGTTTGTCGAGGACGCGGTGTCGTCGGCGCTACGTCGATGTGACTGAAGAATCCTCGATAATTTCTGCGGATCAAGCGGTTTGACCAAATGGTCGTCAAATCCCGCTTTCAACGCAGCTTCGACGTCGCTTTGCTGACCGTAGCCGGTCAATGCGACTAAAAAAGTGTGATTGTTTCCCAGGCTTTTTCTCAATTGGCGGACGACTTCGTATCCATCGAGGCCCGGCAGGCCGATATCGATGAGCGCGATGTCGGGATGAACCCGCTCGATGACAGTGAGGCCTTTGGTGCCGTTGTTGGCGGTATGCACGTCGCATCCTTCCAGTTCGAGTAACGCCCTGAGCATGTTCCGAGCGTCGTCCTGGTCCTCGACGATGACAACTCGCACTCCTGTTTGTTCGCGAGCGGGCACGTCTAAGGCACCCTCCTCTTTCTCGACCGGATTGTTCTCAAAGGCCTGCACGACGCCGCACGGAAGGCGGATCTCAAACGTGCTGCCCATTCCGGCGCCGTCGCTGTGAGCAGTGATGCGACCATTGTGCATTTCCACGATCGAACGCACCAACGTCAGACCGATCCCCATTCCGCAGTCGGATCGGTGAAGCGTATGATTTGATTGCACAAACAAGTCAAAAATGCTGTCCAGTTCCTCAGCGGGTATGCCGACACCGGTGTCGCTCACGGAAAAGACGACGTCGTCATTCTCGATTCCAGCCCGCAGAGTGACGGCTCCACCCGCCGGCGTATAACGCGCGGCATTGGTGAGCAGATTCGACAACGCTTGCTGCAGGCGGGCTTCATCGCCAAAGACCATGATCGGTTCATCGGGCACATCTTTAGTAAATTCCAGTTCCGATGCCTCCATGACCGGACGAATCGAATCAATCGCGCTCTCAACAATCGAACAGACGTTGGTAGGCTGCATGTGCAGTTCGATCTTGTTTTGCGTGACCCGGGAAACGTCGAGCAAATCGTCAAGCAATCGCGACATCTGCCGGCCTTGACGGCGGATGACCTTGAACGTGGAGTTGATCATTTCGTTCTCAATTTCCAGCCGTTCAATCACATGCGTGGCGTTGAGGATCGCACCCAAAGGATTCCGTAATTCGTGTGAGAGCATCGCCAGAAACTCATCGCGGCGGCGCACCGCTTCGGCGAGTTGCTGCTGCGCGTTTTTGACGGGAGTAATATCGAACAGCGTCAGCACGACGCCGTCGACTGCTTTCGCCACGGTATGGTAAGGCAGAATCCTCAAATACAACCATTTCCCCTGGCGATCCTGGACCTCCTGCTCCGTGCGGCATCCCGCTTCGACGGCACTTTTCAAACCGTCCATAAGCTCGGGGTAAACAATATTGTGCGCAAAGTTGCTAATCGGCCGCCCGATGTCCTGCGGCAAGAGATGGAATTCCTGTGCAATCTGCGGAGTGAACTTACGGATATTCAAATCTGTATCAAGGAAAATCGTGCCGACTTCGGTGCTCTCCAGCAGGTTTTCTACGTCTGTGGTCAATTCCGAAAGCTCGGCGATCTTGCGCTGATACTCGGCGTTAACCGTGTAAAGCTCTTCGTTGACCGATTGCAATTCCTCGTTGGTGCTTTGCAACTCCTCATTCGAAGCGACGAGTTCCTCGTTAGTGGCCTGCATTTCCTCGTTGCTGGTTTCCAGCTCTTCGATCGTGGCCTGCAGATTCTCTTCCGAATACCGCAGTTCGTCTTCAAGAGTCGAAATTCGATCCTCGGACATTTGACGCATATCTTCATCGACCGTGCGTCCGGCAGATTTCTCGACGGTGGCTTCCGGTTGTTTCACAGGTTGCATCAAAATCAACAACTGGGCATACCGCGAACGCGGGTTGTCGATCGGTTCGACCGTGACGCGGATCTTTTCCTTTCGCTCTTCGGATTGAACGGTAACTCCCGAATAACTCACTGTGGAGTGGTCACGCAGCGCGCGCTGCACAGCACCGGTCACGGCATTGCGCAACTCCCGATCGAACAGGTCCAACACGTCTCCGGACGGACGGCCGGACCGGACCTGCAAATACCGTTCGGCGCCGCCAAACGTGTGTAGCAACTCTCGCTTTTCGTTGATCAGAATCCCCGGCGGCATGTACTTCTTCAACATGGCGTCATAGGCGCCGATCAAATTCGTATCCGGGAGACCTCGGGACGCGCCGGTCGACGGCATGGAAAACATGCGGGACGGCTTGAGTCCTTTGCTCACGGGCAATTCGACGTCGCCGGGCAACTTGACATCCCGGCGTTTGCGGTACAACTTCCAATGTCCGTCTACGACGTCGAGTTCGTCGGCGATGTCACCGGGATTCTCGCTGGGCCCCAAAAAAAGCCAACCGCCGGTCTTGAGGCCGAAATGGAACAGGGAGAGCGCTTTGCGCTGTGCGAGTGGTTGAAAATAGATCAGCAGATTTCGGCAGGTGATCAAATCCAGCTTGGTGAACGGCGCGTCTGAAATCACATTGTGGGTGGCGAATACAATCATTTGCCGTAATTCGGGAACCACGTGATACCCGTCGCTTTGTCTGTCAAAGTAGTGCTCCAGGCGGGCTGGCCCCACGTCCTCCAACGCCTCTTCGTTGTACACCCCGGCACTGGCAAAATCGAGCGAAGCCCGGTGCACATCCGTGGCGAAGATCTTGGCCTTGATCCGCCGCTCCGTCATTTCAAGCTGTTCGTGGAACATCATCGCCAATGAATAGGCTTCTTCGCCGGTGGCGCAGCCGGCCACCCAGATTCGGATTTCGTTGTCAGTCGCATTGCGAATGAGTGCCGGAATCACGTCCGCTTCAATTTTCTTAAATGCCGCGCGGTCGCGAAAAAAACGCGTCACGCCGATCAACAAATCCTTGTACAGCGAATTGAGCTCGGCCGTATCCCCTCGCAGCCGATCCGCATACTGCTCAAGTGATTGGGCACCCACTAGCGATAGCCGCCGCTCAATGCGCCGCGCCACTGTATTGGGTTTATAATGCGAAAAGTCGATGCCCCAGACGTCGTTCAGCAATTTGAAAACGGAGTCGATGGCCTCGGGCGGCGCCTCCTCCAGCATGCGGTTTGCCTCGCCATGCGGAATCTTGAGCTTGTGGTTGATGATTGCGGACGGAATGTCCTCGGGCGGCAAGACATGATCGACGATACCGGTTTCCAAAGCCGCTTGGGGCATGCCGTCAAACTTGGCGGTTTCTCTCGTTTCAGAAACGACCAGCCCGCCCGCGTTGTGAATATCCCGGATGCCGCGCGATCCGTCACTGCCCGTGCCCGATAAGACGATGGCGATGGCGT
>CALFYU010000058.1 GCA_937952455.1 uncultured Planctomycetaceae bacterium | reverse complement strand
AGGCATCATCGGCGACTTCTGCGGCCAATTCAAGATCGCTCGGTTTGGCCGTGACCAGGACGCAGGCAGTCCCCTTTTCGCTGCTTTGGAATTTGACGTCGGTCTCGTAAATCACTTTCAGTTTCGGATCGCGAAGCACGTCGGGAACCGTAGATTGTGCTCCCGCGTACCATTGTTGGCTGTCGGGCGCTTCTTCCCCGCCGGAGAGCCGATGAAACGCCTGCACGTTATGAGAGACCACCGCCGTGCCTACATATCGTGCACGGGCGTCCAGATCAGGCGGAATCGGCTCCCGGTCGTCCCCGATCAGCAGCAGCAACAGGCCCGCCATTGACGACACCGAAACACCGCCGATGATCCATTTCTTCCGATGTGTCACCCCCATGGCCGCTCTCCGGGTAGTCACAATATCCGTAGCGCCATCGCCACGGAAGCCCGTCGTGACACACCCCAGGACCCACGATTCGGCTTTCGTTCGTTAATTCCAATCCTGACCGTCACGATTGAAACCGGTTATTGCCGGTTTTGCAAGGCGCGCAGCGCAAGATTCCTTCGCCCCACTCCACACACCCACGCTGACGCAGAGAATTGATGCTTGTCAGGATGAATGCCGGACGGGAAGAGTCGGCAATAGCGGTATTCCGGCAGTTTCTCGGCAGAACCGCTTCAACCGGAGTATTCAATACTAGGAATAGCCACTATCCGTCGCTCCTGCGTGGCGTGTTCCGGTCACCGGACACCGAGGTCTCACCGCGCAATCCCCCGATTCTGCAGGTTGGTGCTTGGGAGTTATCCTTTCCCCGATCGGTCAACGCGAAAATCGTTTTCATACTCGAAAAATGTAGCCGAAACTAACAAGAGGCGTCTTCGGCGGCGGAGAGTATCGGATCAATCGCTCGAATCGTTATCGCCCCACCCTGGTGGCGGGCTGAGTCGCCAAAAAACTTTGCGGGGTAGTCACTATGAGCACACAGGTAAGGCGACTTGGCTTGATATTCGCCATGCAAGCGGTGTGCGTCGGCCTGGGATTCTGGGTGCAGTGGCAGTTCCTGAGTTCGTTCTCCGAGCGATCCGCCAGTCATTTCGTGTGGGACAAGATTTCCGCATCTGGCGATCAAATTCTTGCGGCAAGCCGCGCAGCTGGTTCGAGTGGCGTGGAACTGACCCGGCTGTTAGATCAAATCCACGCCGCGGTGCCTGGGCAACCATGGCAGGTGACCCTCGTAGACGCCGATTGGCGAGTTCTTCGCACCGTCCCGGATTCATCCGTTTCTTCGGCAGCCGAAACTCCGCTCCTTTGGCAGACGGTCGTTCGCGATCGCTCCGCTGACGGTCGCCTGTTACTGGGAATGGTGAACTTTGCTGACGGTTCGCATGCCGCCGCGGCGTTTCAATTGTCGCATTCTCGGGAAATGGTGGTCGTGCATGTCCCGCTATCCGCGGTCCAAATGACGTCCGGCCAAGTTCTGAGCGCCATCCCGATGGTGTTGGGGCTTTCCTGGCTGTGGACCTGTACACTCCTGGGAATCTGCACCTATATGATCGGAGCGCGGATTTGCGACAGCATGAAGAAGTCACAAATGACCGCTGACACGGATACGCTGCAAAAAGCGCAGTCGTTGTTGCGGACGCAGGATGCCGTCATTTTCGGACTGGCCAATTTGGCTGAGTCGCGCGATCCGGAAACGGGCGAACACCTGGAGCGCATTTCACTTTACGCGACGACGCTGGCCGAGTCGCTGCGTAGTAACCCCAAATATCGGGATGTGGTCGACGAGGAGTTCGTCAGGCTGATCGGAACCAGTTCAGCGCTGCACGATATCGGAAAAGTGGGCATCGAAGACGCCATCCTCCGGAAGCCGGGACGACTGGGACCCGAGGAGCGGGCAGAGATTCAAAAACACCCGATTATCGGATCCGATTGCCTGCTCAAAATCGAACGCCGCTTGGGTGCCTCCAATTTTCTGCACATGGCCCGCGAAATCGCCCGTTCCCATCACGAATGGTGGAACGGCAGCGGATATCCCGACAACCGCATCGGAAATGAAATCCCCATCGCCGCCCGCATCGTGGCCATCGCCGACGTCTACGACGCCTTGGCCACGCGACGTGTGTATAAGCCCGACCTGCCTCACATCGCCTGTGTGGGATTTATCGAGCGGGGCCGCGGGACGCAATTCGATCCGGATCTGGTCGATGCGTTCTTGGAGGTCGAACAACAGTTCCGCCGCATCGCCGAGCAATACTCCGACATCATCCGTCCCGGTGCCGACCAGCAGCGCGACTCCCCCGCGTTTCGGGAGCATGTCGACGCGGAACTCGCCGAGTCGCTCGATGAAAGCCCCGTTACCATGGCCGCTCGTAAATAACCTCCCTTTTCACTCGTTCAGTACGATTTGTCGCCATGAACAAAAAATCAACGCCAACCGAACGCAGCAATGAACAATTGCTGCTGGAAATCGCCATCATCATCGTGGCGCTGGGCCTGACCTGCCTGCTCTATCAGATGCAGGCGTACAAGATGGTCATTCTCAACTTGTTTTTCTTGCCGGTTGTGCTGAGCGGATTCTTTCTGGGGCGCTATTTGGCGGGGATCACCGCGCTGTTTTGCTTCATGTCGGCCTCGATCGTGACGGCGATGAATCTCTCCACGGTCGAAATCTATTCGTCCGCCACGATCACCGCCTTGGCGATCACTGCCTGGGGGGCGGTGTTAGGGCTGACGTCGATACTCATTGGTACTCTCAGTGACGAACGGCGGACGCAAATGAATGAGTTGCACGACGCCTACGTCGGCGTGGTGGAGGTGCTCTCGCGGTATCTGCAAAGTGCACATCCCCGCCTGAAGGACCGTTCGGTGCGGATTGCCGAGTTAAGCCAACGCGTCGCCGGCGAGCTTCGGCTCTCGGCCAAGGAAACCGACGACATCCGCGTGGCGGCGCTGTTGTACGACATGGGCAACATCGAAATCACGACCACCGTGATTCGCAAAGCGGTCGGCGCGTTAGAACACGATCAGCAGGAGGGCGAATTCGAGCAGACCATTCAGGGCATGGATCTGGTCCTTTCGTTAGGCTCTGTGCTCAATGGCGCCGTGCCACTCCTGCTCAATCAAGACCGAGAAATTGAAGCGGCTCGTGAAACCTTGGGCGCCACGCCGCCCGGAACCGTGCCGTTGGGCGCCAAGATTATCCGCGCGGTCCGCGCCTATGACAATTTGTGCTACCGCAAATCCGACAAGGCAGACCGGTCGTCAGCCCACGTGTTCGCCGAACTGCGACAGGACCATTCCCTCGACTCACGCGTGCTCTCGGCGCTGGAAAACGTGATCACCGATCACAACCCGGGAACCAGCGCAACGACGCGTCTGGCAGAAGCGATCGTCTCAGTGTGACCTTTCGTGATCCGATGGCGCGGAGGTGTCTGTTAGAGATGATCGGTACCCAAGAACCGGCCGCCGTCGACCCGAAATACTTCGCCCGTCACGAAATCGGATCCCTCCAACAGATACAACACCAAGTTGTTAGCATCCTCCGGCGTGCCAATTCGCTTGAGCGGTGACGCCTGGCGGATGGACTCGATCTGCTCGGGCGTCAAATGCGGCGGTGGATCGATCATCGCCGGCGCGATGGCATTGACGGTGATCGTTGGTGCCAATTCCAGCGCCAACGCCGCGGTCATCGTCGCCACTCCTCCTTTGGCAATCAGGTATGGGAGAAACCCCTTGTACGGCCGGAAGATTGCCCAATCTGCGAAGTTGACGATTTTTCCTTGCAGACCGTCGACCGTCGGGTTGTTGCGCATGGCCCGCGCAGCGGCCACGGCGGTCAAATAGGGCGCCTTGAGATTCGACGCGATATTATCGTCGAAATCGTCCGGCGTGAGCTGATCCAGCGGCGTCGCGTCAAACGTGCTGGTCATATTGATCAGACAATCGATCGCACCGAACGCGTCGACCACTTGCTCGATCAACGCATCAACATCCGCCGGCTGTCGCAAATCGGCCTGCACCGCCAATCCCCGCGTGCCTGCCACCTCGACGTCGCGGACGACGGCTTCGATCGTGTCGCGACTTTGAAAATAGCTCATCGCGAGATTCGCTCCGCGACGGGCTAACATGACGGCCAATTTCGCACCGACACGTCGTCCCCCGGTGATCAGAATGTTGCGGCCGTCGATGGCGAGATCTTCGGGCTTCTCAACTTGGCAGGC
>CALFYU010000057.1 GCA_937952455.1 uncultured Planctomycetaceae bacterium | reverse complement strand
CGCCGAGCAGAAATCCGCTGGCGAGCAACAGCAAATCGCCGGCCAACGTCACGGCGTCGCCCGTCGAGGGGGTATCGGCTTGTTGCGTGTCGATGGCGACAATCAACACAACGCCCGAAGCGGCGACGATCAGGCCGAGCATGCGATTCCAACTCAACGGCACCGCCCGCATCACGAAATGTTCTAAAGCGACCACCCAAAACACATAGGTGTTGACGAACAGCGTCGCGTGCGAGGAACTCGAACGGGCGACTCCCAAATGAAACGCGCCAATCTGGAGGAACAGCAGCAGTCCGAGGACTAACACCGGACGGATTTGCGACCGGTTCAGGCTCAGCCCAACTCCTTCCCAGCGGCACCAAAACAACATGAAAATCGACGCCAGGATGAAACGGATTAGCGCCGTGGCGATCGCGGGGATATCAACAGTGGAAAATTTGACGGCGACCGCGTTGCCGCCCCACAAAGCCGACATCAACACGCACAACGCGGCCGTCGTGATCCCCAAGGGGTGGTGAGTGACGACGTGGGTGGACTGAGACGTGGAGGTCATTGCGGGGAAATCTGCGGCTGAAAATGCGGGCACTCATTCGACATTCGTCTGCCAAAGAATAGCAGGTTCGCCCAAAATGCCCAGTGCCGCAGCAATGTCTCACCGCACAAGCATGCGACCGTCAGTTCTCTGATATACGCCCATATGATGGACGAAAGGGCGTCACCGGCTAAAACAGACCGGTGACGCCCGCAGTTTTTCAATTACCAAGGCATGCGTGATCAAGGGGATGGTGGGGCTTCGAATTGCTGTGGAGGCTGCGGCTGATTCGGAGGACAATCTGATTTATAGGTCGCCTCGATTTTTACGGTGCCGCTCATCGCGGGGGGAGCCGTCGGTTGCGGACTGGTTCCCGGCGTCGTCGGTTGCGGTACTTTGGGAATGCAGTTGATTTCGGCGAATTGCAGGATGCCGTTCACCCATACCAAGCCGTAAATCACCCCTATATCTGTTTCGCAGCCGACAGTTTGCATTCCGCAGGGCTGGGTGGGACAGCTCTGAAACGGCATGAACCCGACATAGCGCCAGCCGTACAATTGTTTGCGCCCGCAAGGATCGCAGGCAATCACGGCCTCATAGAAGCCGAAGGGAACGTTGGTGGCGTAGACGCCTGCCTCATTACAACCGGCTAACTTACAGGTTTTGGTTTCCGCGTCGGCAAGTCCCGCAGAGCCACTGGACTTCATGAACCCGGTGCCAGCTTCGACGAGTTCTGCGACACTGCCGATAATTTCATCCACCTGCTGATCGGTTTCGACTCCGATGGTCGTCAGCTTCCAGCCGTCTTCCAGTTTCATACTCAATTGACCGATACCCAGGCCGGGTTTCAGCTCAACGGAATATTCCTCGGCGAAGTCGGGCATGTAGACCAGATCGATGGAGATCTTTTGCGGAGCGCTGGGAATTCCCGTTATCAGGACCGTGTCTCCCGGTTCTTCGTTGGCTTTGCAGTTGGCTGCATCGTCGTCAATCGGATGATAGGCCGCTTGTGCGATATCGCTTGCGCTGCCATTCTGGCTGGTTTTGATTTCCAGCGGTTTGCCTTGCTGGATAGAGAAAGTGCTTGCCCCTCCGCCCCCGCTCGTGCCTGGAGTAATAAATAGGTAGGGCTTCGGACGGTAATACCGAAATCCTTTGTCGTCGTAGCCGGGATCCTTCTTCACAACCACACGCGTGCATCCGGCCAACATCGTGGCCGCGCACAATGCCAACAACGCCATTCGCTTCGAGTCCATGAGAGCTTCCTTGCTCGAAAAAACATGGGATCTGAAATGTATCCATGCCTGCGTGAGATCGCATCGACAGTCAATATCCGAATCTTCGCCATCGCAAGATTCTTTGACGAAGTCTCCCCAATCGGAGAAATCGCCGACAAACTACCCAGAACAATGCTCAATACATTGATGAGATCGCGGGATTTCCCTTCGAAATCGTCCGTATTGCATGAACCAATTCGCGGCAAATACCGTTTCCCTAGGAAAGCAGACTAATTGAGATACGAAAGCCCGCTGCGTATTATGTCGTGAATCAGGGAGAAATACTGATGATCGCCGAACACAATTGCCCGCGCTGCCATGGCGTGTTGAGTGACGAGAAGGCGTTGCCCGGACATCTGAAGTGCGGAACGTGCGGAAAGCATGTACCGATCGAAACCACCGCAGCCGCGCCGGATTTGATGCGGTATTTGCTGTACACCGCGTCGCTGCCCGAACGCACGGTCCGCAGCACGGTTGCCTTGGCGTCGGGGGTGGCCCGCGAAGCGGCGGAGTTATTGGTGCCGCGGGGATTTCAGAATTCCAAGACGTACGAAGTGGTCGTCCGGAATTCGCTGCGGTTTTTGACCGAGGATGTGGGCAAAACAAAATCAGCCGAGATCGCCCAAGCGGGCGCGGACGATTATCTGGCCCGCAAGGCGGTGGGCAACTTCGTCGATCTGGCCGGATTGTCGATGCTGCACCTCTCGCCGATGTGGATGCTGGCAATCGTCAGCGACGTGGCCTACGGAACGAAAGTCTATGCGCAGCAATTGGCGGTGGAACTGAAGGCCCAGGGTTTGATCGACGAGCATTCGACGATTGAGCGGGTGGACGACATTTTGGAAGCGGTCCGCACCGCGTCGGGACAAGCGGCCGGATTGTTCGACGCGCCGCCGTTGTCGGTGGAGGAACTGAAAAAGTCATTGGAAGAAACTCGTGCGGCAATTTCCTCGGCCGATTATGCGTCGATCATTCCGCAAGCGGAGATCACCAATTATTGGAACGAGATGCAGGAGATTTCCCGGCGGGACAACGTCAGTCTGTTAAATGTGTCGACGGCGGTCACGATGCACAGTTTGACCAAGGTGCAGTCGATGGCCGCCGGCGCCTGGACCGGCATGGGCGTGGCGAGCATCTTGTTTAACGACGTCGTCATTTGCCTTGACGTCGATTCCCTGCAGACGAGGAATGAACATGGTTTCTACGAGACCGTGAAACAGTCCTATGCTCCGTATGTCGACGCGGTCTGGACGAACTTTTCGGCCGATGAAGCCACGCTTACCGAGGGAGTCCTTGACGGCAGCCTGTTCAAGCGGGCCTACCGGACGGTCTCTGGTTGGCTGGACCGCAAAACCCCGCCGGCGGACCCGTCGTTGCCATCGGGAATCGAAGAACCCGTCTGAAGAGGGGGCTGCTAGCGGCCAGTCCGCCAGCGCAGAGCGAGTAATTGCAACTGCACTTGTTCACGCATTGGGCGGGGCGATAGGATGCATGTTGCGGGCCGCTAGGTGTGCGATGTGCTTCCGCAATCTCAATTGTTTCGCCCAGTGGTCCGATGAGCTACGAAGTTGAGTTGAAGTTCCCCGTTGACGATCCGCGGATTCCGCTGCTGAAGTTGATGAATTTGGGAGCGGTGAAACAAAGTACGATCGAACAGCGGGACACATACTTCTCACACCCGTGCCGCTCCTTTGCCGAGACGAACGAAGCTTTGCGGATTCGCCGGATCGGCGATGAGAACCGCATCACCTATAAAGGCCCGATCATCGACCAAGAGACCAAGATGCGGCGGGAGATCGAGTTGCCGTTTCAATCCGGCCAGACGGCAGGACGAAAATTGCACGACCTGCTGGAAACTCTCGGATTCGGCATGGTACATTCGGTGGTAAAGACCCGCGAGACGTATGACCTGACGTGGCAGCAGCGGCATTGCGAGGTCTGCGTCGACACAGTCGAAGGGCTGGGAACATTCATGGAAGTCGAAACGTTGGCCGAAGAGCTGTCGCTGGACGACGCCAAGCAGACGATTCTTAAACTGGCAGCAGTCCTCGGTCTCAGCAAACCCGAGCGGCGGTCCTATTTGACGATGTTAATACAGCAACAACAACAGGCGTAACGACAGGAGCCTCGTCCTCCCGGTTGGATGACCGGCACCCTCACCTCAAGCCTTTCCCCTCGAGCCTCAAGCCTATCCCCCATGTCCAAGAAATCCGCTGACGACTGGTTCGCTGAATACGCCGTCTGCCATCAGAATTCGACGAACAAGGCGTTGCACTGGATCTGCATTCCGCTGATCCTTCTCAGCTTGATCGGCTTGTTGTGGGGTATCCCGATTCCCGGCACGGGCTCGATATCGTCGCCGTATCTGAACTGGGGGATGCTGCTGATTGTCGTGAGCCTGCTATTTTATTTGCGGTTGTCGCTCACGTTGGCGGCCGGCATGCTGCTGGTCGCGGCCGCCGCGGTGGCGGTGTTGATTGGTTATCAACGTGCGGAGATCGGCCCCGTTTGGATCGCGTCGCTGGTGGTGTTCGTCGTGGCTTGGATCGGGCAGTTCATCGGCCACAAGATCGAAGGCAAGAAACCGGCCTTTTTCGAGGACATCCAGTTTCTACTGATCGGACCGATCTGGCTGCTGGCCTTTATCTATCGCCGGATGGGAATTCCCTATTAACGATCGTCGGGCAGGTTCCTGCCTGCCATGAATGACTCTTCGCTGCGGCAGGCGGGAGCCTGCCCTACCGGGTGCGGGGCGTTTCGAAATCATAGGCCGCCAGAAGTTCCGCAATCTTATGGCGGTCGTTGAACATCAGGACGTCGATGATCGACAGCCGCGGCACGAATTCATCCGCCGATTGACGGTAGATCACGTCGCGCGGGCGCAGGAAGTGGAGGCGGATTCCGTGCTGTGAGAAGGTCCCGGCATCGTACAAATCGACGCCTCCAATGGCATTTACGTAGTCCGTTGCAGCTCGACTCTTGCAGATATCGATGACGCGGTCCTGCCCACCGACATCGCGAGAAAGTTCCATCGCGGAGGAACGCTGCAGCGGCGTGTCGATGTTCAGCGCCGCGCAGGTCTTTTCCAGCGTTTTCGTGACGAAGACGGCAACATTGTCGTCCGTATAGGCGAAACAGTCTTGGACGAGCGAAAGGGTCTCGCGAAAATACGGCGCGGCGGCGTAGGCTGTTTCAATGCTTTTCAAAATCCGCCGTTTATCGCGCTCGAACGACGGGGCAAACCGGCGGGCGCAGATGGGCAGTTTGTGTGATTGATTCAGCACGGGCAACGTGATGTAGCAGGGCCGGCCGTTGACCACAATCCGATTGCGGTTGATCCATCCCCCCTTGATGTACTGCACGTCGTCGTAAACCACCAGTTCGTCGACGTGGTGGATCAACTGGAAATAGCCGATCCATGGAAATAGATAGGGCTGCATGATTCCCAATTTCATGCGCGCCTCCCGGTCTAGGGAATCGGTGCGGATGCGCCGGAGCGGATCAGTCCTCGCACCGCACGCAACGGGGCGAGTAGCGAGCGTCCCAGGCGCAGGCTGACCGACTGCTCATGTTGCTCGTTCAGTTTTTCAATATGCTGCCTGAGGATATCGATCGAGTGAACTTTGTCGCGGCAGGCGTCCGTCAATACCTCGATTTGGTCTGCATACCCGCTGACAAGACGTTCCGCCGCACGATCGGACAACGGCCGTGGCAGGTTGCGGTGCAAGAGCAGACGAAAGTTTCTGATGATCGCGTCGCACTCTTCGGTGGATTTCGACGTCCAAAACCCGCGGGAATGCACACGGTAGGCGGCCAGCGTTTCCGGGAGAAACCCGATATCGCCGTGCAGGGAGTTCAGAATGTGCAGCGGCCAATCTCCCAGCCCGACTTCGAGAAACCACTCCGGAAACTGGCCGAACAGGCGATTCCGAAAAACGACCGAACAGGTCTGCATGAAGTTACTATCAATCAGGTGCTCGACGGTCGAGACCGGCCGATCGAATTCCAGTGGAAAGTCGAACGGCGTCTGGCTGCCATCGTCCCAAAAAAAATGGGTCGAATGGAAACAAATTGCCCATTCCCGATGGGCCTTGAGCGCGTCGACTTGTCGCTGCAGTTTCTGCGGCGCGGTCCAAAAGTCGTCCCCTTCGAGCATCGCCACAAATTCGCCCCGACAGGCCCGGAGCGTGCGGATCATATTCAGCCGCCCGTTTCCCGTGTGTCGGCCGAGATTTTCCGTTGCTTGGAGTAGGCGGATTTTTTCGGGGTGTGATCGTTGCAGATCGCGAAGAATGTCGCCCGTGCCGTCGTCGCTGTGGTCGTCGCCGATCACGATTTCAAACGGGAAGTCGGTTTCCTGTGCCAGCGCGCTTTCGACCGCCTGGCGAATGTACTGCTGTTGGTTGTAGGTCAGCAGGCACACGCTGAGCAGCGGCTCACGGACGACTGCGGTCGAAGATATCTCATGGGTGCAGCAGGCAATCAATTCATCGGCCGCCGCCATCGTCAGAGGGCGGGGCATCGCATCTTTCAGCGGGTGCATCTATCTAGGCAGCTTTCCGTTTGGTGAGTGAGGAACGGATTGCGGCGCAAACCCGGTGAACGTCGTCGGTCGAAATCGAAGCCCCGGTGGGCAACACCATCATGCGACCACACAAGCGATCAGTTTCCGGCAGGGCTTCGCGTTGTTTGGGATAAAGCGAGCGGTATGGCTCCATACGGTGGCACCCGGGGAAAAAGTACCGCCGCGCCAAGATCTGCCGCTCGTGCAGTTGTTTCACTAATTCATCACGACTTAGGGGCGCGACTTCGCCCACTTCGACGGCAACATACTGATAGTTCATCGCTTCACCCTCACCCGGCACATAGAGAGACAGATGTGGGATGCGGGCCAACTCCTGTTGGTAGGTTTCGTAGTTGCGGCGATTGACGGCCAGCACGTCGTCCAATTGTTCCAGTGAGGCCAGTCCCATGGCGGCGCAGACCTCAGGCATCTTACCGTTGATCCCCAGCTCGACGACGCGGTCCATGCTTTCGAAGCCGAAGTTCTGCATCAGCCGGATTTTCTCGGCCAACTCACTGTCGTTGGTGGCAATCGCGCCTCCCTCGAACGTGTGGAAAAACTTGGTCGCGTGAAGACTGAATACTTCGCAGCGTCCGAAGTTCCCGATCATTCGGTCATTGTGCCGGCAGCCGAACGCATGGGCGGCGTCGTAGAATGTCTCCAGGTTGTGACGCGCGGCGATCGCGGCGATCTCCGCCGTCGGGCAGGGACGTCCCCACACATGCACACCCATAATTGCCGAGGTGCGATCGGTAATCAATGTCTCGATCTTGCGCGGATCGAGGCAATGCGTCCTCGGATCGACGTCGCAGAACACGGGTTTGATACCGAGCCATTGCAGCGCGTGTGCCGTGGCGACGAACGTGAATGCGGGAAGAATCACTTCGCCGCTCAGCCCGAGCGCCCGGGCGGCGATCTGCAGTCCCGTCGTGCCGTTGTTCACGAGCACGACGTGCTTGACGTTCAGGTACTCCTTAAGGCGGCTTTCGAGGCGTTGAACCAATCGGCCGTTGTTGGTGAACCAGCGGCTGTCGAACATTTCGTCGACGAGACGATCGAACGCCGCGCGATCGACAAGATTGGGACAGCCCACATGTAACGTTCTCTCGGCATCAATGCCCTGAGCCGCCGCCATTGGTACCGAGACGGGTACGTCGTCGAAAAACAAGTCTTGGCTCCTGCAATCGAATCCTTTCTTGAATGGGGACTTGTACCTAATTCTCCAATTTCTGGCCAGACGAGGTTTTCCGCACAGCGACCGGCGATTCGAGAACTATCTCAAAACACACACTCGGCCGGGGACAACTTGACACGTTTTCCGAATTGCCATAAGAGACGGCTGCGATTCGCCGTTATCTCGAATCGTCGACACGGATGTCGCTGCGGCTCTTCACCGGCATTGCGGCGCGTCGCCAGGATTGGAAATTCGCAGTGCAGGGGAGTGCACAAATTGTCGTCCGCCCGCGTCATTGATTGCCGAGAAATCGCCGCGGCCGACCGTGCCGTCCCCGCGTCCGGGAAGTGGGTCGTCTATTCGCCCGCAGGCGGGGGACACAATCCGTTTGCGCTGCTCGGCGAGTCACTGGCCAGTTTCTGGGCGACGCGAGAGTTGTCGTGGATCCTCTTTACCAGGGATCTCAAGTCGCAAGTCCGCCGCAGTTTTCTTGGCTACGCCTGGCTGTTCAGCGGCCCGCTGATGACGGCCGCGATGTGGGTGTTTTTGCGATCGCAGCGGGTCGTCGCCATCGAGACCGAGATTCCCTATCCGCTGTTTGTCCTTTCGGGCACGATCTTGTGGAGTCTGTTTCGCGCCGGATTTGATGCAGCGCTCGACGCCTATTCCAGCGACATTCTGAAGAAACTCAACGTTCCCATCGAAGCATTCATCGCCCGAAATCTTGCCAACGTCGCGTTTCAATTTCTGCTATCAGGGATTCCGTTGGCTTGCCTGCTATTGCTTTATGGCGTCCTGCCCCCGGCGACGATTTTCGCGCTGCCAATTGCGGTGGCCGGCTTGGTGCTGATGGGCGCCGCCGCCGGGTGCCTGCTCGCTCCCGCAGCAGCGCTCTACGGCGATATCGGCCGCATGGCACACATCGTCTTTACGGGACTGATGTATCTCTCGCCAGTGGTTTATCCGGCCAGTCAGACCGGGTGGTTGGCGATGTTGATGCGGTGGAACCCCTTGACCCCCGTGCTCAATCTCTGCCGGAGCGTGCTGTTCGGCGGCGACGCGCCGCACATACTGCCTGCGGCGGTCTCTATGTTCCTCGCCTGCGGATTGTTCCTGGCGGGATTGATTTTTTTACACGTGGCCCGGCCGCATGTCATTGCCCGCAAAGGCATGTGAGGAGCGACGGCCATGTCCGAATTACTAGTGCGCTGCGAACACGTCGGCAAAAAGTTCTGCCGCGATCTGAAACGCTCCCTGTGGTACGGGCTGAAAGATATCACCGCAGACATCGTCGGCTCGCCGCCGGGGGAATTGCGCCGCGATGAGTTTTGGGCCGTCGACGACGTCTGCTTCGATCTGCGCCGCGGCGAATGCCTGGCGCTGCTCGGACGCAACGGCGCCGGCAAAACGACGCTACTGAAAATGCTCAACGGCCTGATCAAACCGGACGCGGGCCGTATCATGCTCCGCGGTCGCGTCGGCGGATTGATCGCTCTGGGTGCTGGTTTCGATCCGATCCTCACCGGGCGGGAGAATGTGTTCGTCAACGGGTCGATCCTGGGCCTGAGCAAAAAGCAGATTCAGGCCCGCTTTGACGAGATCGTCGCCTTCGCCGAGATCGACGAATTCATCGATTCGCCGGTGGCCAACTACAGTTCCGGCATGCAGGTCCGTTTGGGATTTGCCGTCGCTGCGATCATGATTCGTCCGGATATCTTGCTGTTGGATGAAGTCCTAGCAGTCGGGGATCTCGGTTTTCGATTGAAATGCCTGAATCTCGTGCAGGAACTGCTGGAAGACGCCGCCGTGGTGTTCGTCTCGCATTCCATGCAATTCGTGTCGCGATTCTGCACGAGGGTCGCCGTATTTTCTGACGGCCGCGTGATCTGCAACACGCACGATCTGTCGCAAGGCCTAGAGGCCTACTACTCACAATGCGACGCGCAACTAACCGTGTTCGGCAACACCGATGCCAAAATCGAAAACGAGCGGTTATTGGTCAACGGCCGCGCGGTGGCCGGCGGGGGAGAGGCGGTAATCGGCGGCCAGGATGAACTATCGATCGAGCTGGATCTCGACTTGGCGCACGGACTCCCGGAAGTGGAACTGCGCGTCACGATCGAGGACTTTTCCGGGCACCCCATTCTGGCGATCAAGCCGGAGCAGCGTGAACAGTTGCGATTTTCGAACAGCCAGCGTGGCGTCCGTTTGGACCTGGGACGACTGAACCTGACGCCGGGAAAATACAGCGTGATGTTTGCCGTGGTGACGGTCGAGCGGATGCAGCGTCTGACACGTAAGGCAGGGTCCTTGGTCTTTCAGTACGGCGGAGACTATGTGGAATGGGCGTCGGTCATTCACAAAGCGCGGGTCCCGAGCGCCGAATCGATCGCGGCCTGACCGATCGTAGGGTGCGTCGCGGCGCACCTTTCTCACAAACGACAACTGTCGCCGAACTCGAGAATCGACACCGCAAGTCATGATTCGTTGTTGCACGTTGAATGAATTGGAAAACGATCCTTACTGCATCGAAAGGTGCGTCGCGACGCACCCTACGGTCTGGGTGGCCTATCATGTCCGGTAACATGTTGCGGACGACTTCCTCTGAGAAGGCCCTCGGCGGGTATTTCGAATGGGAGCCAACCCCCGGCGGCGAGCCGATACATCTGAACGCACGTCTGGCTCTCAAGAGCGGGCGGAGCTGCGTGCGGTGCCTGTTGGACGTCGAACGGCCGTCGGCGGTATGGGTTCCGTTTTACTGCTGCGATGCGCTGTTGGAGCCGTTCGATGCTGCTGGTGTCGCCGTCAAGCGCTACGCGATCGGGCCGGATCTGGCGGTCGATCCGAGCGTCAAGATGGCGGATGCCGAACGAATTGTGGTCATCAACTATTTCGGGTTGCAAAATGCGCAAATTGCGGCTGCGGAAGAGCGGTGGCGAGAGCATGTCTGGGTCGACAACACGCAGGCGTTTTTTCACCGTCCCGAGTCACCGCAGGCGTTTGATTGCAACTCCGCCCGCAAGTTCCTAGGAGTTCCCGACGGCGGCTATCTCTACGGACCGCCCTCTGCGGTGCTGCCAGCCGCGGAGACTTGGCAGCGCAATGCGAATTACCGTTTCGAACATCTGATTTTGCGAGGGCAGGGGGATATCTCCGAGGGACGTGGAATTTTCGAGGAGAACGAGCGGCGCAATGGCGAGGGTATCGAGCGGATGTCGCGACTGAGCGAGGCAATGCTGGCCCGGATCAATTTCGCGCAGACGGCGCAAATTCGCCGAGAGAACTTTCAAACTTTGCACGCAACCCTCGCCGGGCGAAACCGATTGCCGCCGGATTTGTTGACACTGGATGCCGACACGGTTCCCTACTGCTATCCCTATTTGCCGCGGCGGCCGATCGCGCACAGATATTTGTGGGATCGGCAGATCTTCGCGCCGCGATTGTGGGTCGAATGCGCCGCCAACCCGGCCCGGGGCTTTGAGTGGGAACAAGACTTGGCTCGCAATTTGTTGCCGCTGCCGATCGACCAACGTTACGGCCGGGCGGAGATGCAGCGGATTTTGGAGGTGCTCGATGACTGCTAACCATATTCGCGTTCCGGAATACCAGCGGCCGGAAAACTTGGAAGCGATGTTGCAATTCTTCGCAGCGAGGCTCGGTCCGGTCGAACAGAGAGAGATCGCCGATTTGGAATTGTGCGACGAACCGATCGTGTACATTATGGGCTGCGCGCGGAGCGGGACGACTCTCGTCTATCAATACCTCACCCAATCGGGGCTGTTCGCCTATCCCTCGAATTTCCTGTCGCGGTTCTACTATGCGCCGTACCTAGGCGCGCAATTGCAAAAAATGCTCTTCGACTGCGACTTTCGCGGCGAGATCGACGGCGGGCGCGCGGCGGCGTTCATATCGCAACTGGGCAAAACTCAAGGCGCGCTTGCCCCGCATGAGTTCTGGTATTTCTGGCGGCGGTTTTTCGCATTCGGCGACACGCAGCAACTGAGCGAGACCGAATTGGCGGCAGTTGACGGGACGGGGTTTACTCGTGAATTGCGGGCGATGCAAACGGCATTCGGCAAGCCGCTGGTGCTCAAGGGAATGATCCTCAACTGGCACCTGCCGTATCTTGCCGAACTGTATGAGAATAGCTTTTTCGTGATCGTGGAACGTGACACGGCAGACAACGCGCGGTCCTTGCTCGACGCGCGGCGGGAATTCGCCGGCACCGAAACGGACTGGTATTCCTTCAAACCGCCCGGTTGGCGCGATGTGCTCTCACTGTCGCCGCCGGAGCAAACCGCTTGGCAAGTCCTCGCTACGAATGCGGCGCTCAAGCAAGGCGCCGCCAAGATCGCGCCGGAACGTGTTTGTCGCGTCACGTACGAACAGTTCTGCACCGCACCGCAGAAACTGCTAACCGATATCGCCGAGCGTTGCGGACAGTCGCTGCCTCACACAGCAGCCGAGTTACCGGCCAAGTTTGACGTTCGCCGCCGGCAGGACGGGCAGGATTGGCAGAAAATCATTGGCGAGGTCGAACCGCTGATTCAACCAACGAGTTTGTCGACGACATGACCTTCGAGGTTCGTCAAGCGGACGTCCAGTCCTTTGACGTTGACGGCCAGCTTTTTGTGGTCGAACGTGTACATAGGCTACCCCGTCGCCTTGGCCACGTTGACGTCCTGCGGTTCTTCGTTGGGGGACCAGCCGATGTCGTCGGTGGCGCCGATGACCTGTCCCCCTTTGACGCCGCCGCCTGCCATGAACAGGCTAAACGCGTGCGGGTGGTGATCGCGGCCGTCCCCTCCTTGTCCCAGCGGCGTGCGGCCGAATTCGCCGCCGAACACAACCAATGTTGAATCGAGCAGCCCCCGCTGTTTGAGATCGTTGATCAGTGCTGCCGTCGGTTGGTCGGCCATCCCGGCATTAAAGGCGAGGTCGTGCTCTAATGATCCGTGTTGATCCCAGGAAGCATGCATGATCGTCACGAACCGCACCCCCCGTTCGACCATGCGCCGCGCGAGCAAACAATTCTTGGCGTAGACCTGAAACGTATCGGCCGGCTGCCCAAACGGCATCGGCCGGGGTGTCTTGCGGTTGATGCCGTAGGCTTCGAGCGTTTCGCGCGTTTCATCGGAGATGTCGATCAACTCCGGTGCGGCGGATTGCATGCGAAACGCCAACTCATAGGCCGCGATGCGACTGGCGATTTCTTCGTCGCCGACTTGCTCCAACCTCAGCGAATTCAAGCGGTTGATCGACTCCAGCGTTCGCCGCTGATGCGCGGAGGTGACGCCGCCGGGATTGCTGAGGTTGAGCACCGGCTCACCCGAGTTGCGAAACGGGACCCCCGCGTACGTCGAGGGCAAGAATCCACTGCTCCAGTTCGAAGCTCCTCCGCTGGCGCCGCGGCCGGCGGAAAGGACGACGTAACCTGGCAGACTCCGCGACTCGCTGCCCAGCCCATAGGTCAACCAGGAACCGATCGTCGGCCGGCCCATCTCCGGTTTTCCGGTGCTGAGTGTGAGCTGCGCCGGATGGTGGTTGAACTCCGAACAGTGCATCGAGCGGATCAGCGCGATGTCATCAACGCAACCGGAAACATGCGGCAGCAGGTTCGAGAATTCCATGCCGCATTCGCCGTGCGGCTGAAACTTGCGTTTGGTCCCCTTGAGCACCGCCTTTTCCGGATCGATGAAGGCGAACTCGACTTTGTCGTAGATCGACTTAGGGACCTTCTCGCCGTCGCGCTGGTTGAGCACCGGTTTGGGATCGAACAAATCGACTTGGCTGGGGCCGCCTGCCATGTAGAGGAAGATACAGGCTTTGGCTTTGCCCGGAAAATGGGGCTGACGAGCCGCCAGGGGATTCGTTGCATCGGGTGTTTCGGCGGCCAATACCCCGTCGTCGCGCAGCAGCGATGCCAGCGCAGCCGTCCCCAAACCACTGGCGGCCGAGGTGAAAAACCTGCGGCGGTTCTGTTGGGCGAAATCGTGGGGGAATGGAAAGGACATCGATCTACTCCCGCGTGATGAATTCATCGAGATTCATCACCGTCCGCGCGACGGCGATCCAGGCGGCGGTTTCCACAGTCGGGACGTCGGGGATCGCATAGTCACCGATGAATTGCTCCGCCCGTTCCGGCCGCTCGGCAAATGCCGCCCGTTCGGTCTGATGGACGTCTAATAACACGTCGGTTTCGGCAGAGGACAATTCGCGATTTAAGCACAATCGTCCCGCCAACTGCACACGCGCCGTGTCGTCGGTCGGTTCCTCGCGCAATAGGCGTTGGCCGAGCGCCTGCGCGGTTTCGACGAACAGGGGGTCGTTGAGTGTGGTCAAGGCCTGCAGCGGCGTGTTGGAACGATTCCGCTCGACGTTCGTCACCGTCGCTTCGGGGCAGTCAAAGGTCATCAGGCTGGGAAACGGATTCGAGCGTTTGAAATGGATGTACAATCCGCGGCGGTATTGATCCTCGCCCCGGCTGGTCTCCCAAATCGTGCGATATTTGAAACCGAGGTTGATCACCGATTCCGGCAGCGGCGGGCGGATGGTGGGGCCGCCGACTTTGCGGCACAACTTGCCGCAAGCCGTCAAATAAATGTCGCGCACGATTTCGCCGGCAACGCGAAAGCGGGATTGCCGCGCCAACAGGGCGTTGTCCGGATCGCGCTCGTCAACCTGTGGCCGTGCTTTCGATGATTGCCGGTACGTGGCCGACATCACGATCTGTTTGATCAACTGTTTGCGGCTCCAGCCGTTTTCGACGAATTCGACGGCGAGCCAATCGAGCAATTGCGGATGTGACGGCAACGCGCCTTGCGTGCCGAAGTCGTCGACGGTGGTCACCAAACCCCGGCCGAACAGATGCTGCCAGATCTGGTTCACGGCGACGCGGGCCGTCAGCGGATTCTCGGGGCTGACGATCCAACGGGCGAGATCGAGGCGATCGGCCGTTTCACCCCGCGGCGCAAATGCCGGAAAGACCTCCGGCGTCGTCGGCTTAACCTCCGCGCCGGGTTGTTTGAAATCGCCCCGCAGCAAGACGTGCGTGGTCCGCACCTCGTCGGTCCGTTGCGACAGCGTCATCAAATATGGCTTCTTGATGTACCGTGCCTCAACAGCTAACGTCTTCAAATCCGTTGAGACCGCCTGTTCGCGTCCTTCCAGCGAGGCGTGGAACTCATCGACCAGCACCTGCTCCGCCAACGTACGGCGAGCGGGCCCCAGGACCAGCGCTCGCCACAAATCAGCCGGCAAGTCGAGCGGTTTGACGACTTCCGGAGCCAGGGCCGCTTCCCAATTCTCCTTGGCCGCAAGCAAACTTTTCAACGCCCCCTGTTCGGCCTGTAGCCGCGCCTTTTTGGCATTGTGCGCCGCTTCCTTCGCCGCAAACTCTTCCGCCTCTTGCGGCGTCATTTCCAGATCGAGATCCGTTTCGTCCGCGTTGTTAAAAAACGCGTAAAACTGGTAATACTCCTTCTGCGTCAGCGGGTCGTATTTGTGAGAATGGCACTGCGCGCAGCCGACCGAAATCCCCAGCAGCGCGGTCCCGGTCGTATTCACGCGATCGACGACTTCGCGATTGCGGTAATCCTCTTTGTTGATGCCGCTCTCGGTGTTGGTGAGCGTCATACGGTGAAACCCGGTCGCCGCCTTTTGTGCAATCGTCGCTTCGGGCAGCAGGTCGCCCGCGAGTTGCTCGATCACGAATTGATCGTACGGCTGATCGCGATTGAAGGACTCAATCACCCAATCGCGGTACCGCCAGGCATGCGGGCGGACGTCGTCCCGCTCGTAGCCGTTGCTGTCGGCGTAACGGGCGACGTCCAGCCAATGCCGCCCCCAGCGCTCGCCAAAGTGCGGCGAGGCCAACAGCCGGTCGACCAGTTTCTCGTAGGCATCGGGCGACGAATCGTTCAGATACTCGTCCATCTCAGCCGGCGTCGGCAACAGGCCCAACAGGTCGAGATACAGCCGCCGCATCAGCGTATGTTTGTCCGCAGCCGGTGCGGGGGAAATCCTCTCAGCTTCCAGCTTTGCTAAAACGAACGCATCGATGGGATTCCGGACCCATGATTGGCTTTCAACCATCGGCAGTTCGGGACGTGTCGGTGTTTGAAACGCCCAATGGTCCGATGTCGTTTTCACCGACCCGGCGGCCGAATCGGGCCAAACTGCTCCCTGATCGATCCAGTCCTTGACAACAGCGACTTCCTTGTCCGACAGTCGTTTGCCGTCGGGGGGCATGGCCAGGTCGTCATCTTCTTCCGTGATGCGAGCGAACAGTTCGCTTTCGCCGCTGTTCTTCGGCAAAATCACCTCGCCGCCATCCCCGCCGGCGAGCGCCTTGTCCCGCACGTCCAGCCGCAACCCCGATTCCTGCTCATCCGCCCCGTGGCACTGGTGGCAATGCTTGGCAAAGATCGGCTGCACGTCGCGGACAAAATCGACCGCAGCCTCCGCCGCAACCGGTTTCGGCTCCGCCTCGGCATCCGCGCCGCACAGGGCCAACATGACGATCAAAACATGCATACCGCAAGGACCCGATTTGTGGAGAAATTGCCCAAACGCATCAACGATTCATTATGCAAAACTCGCCGACAAGCGTCCAGTGGTCAACGACATCAGGCAACCTAATCACCGGGGTGGCCGCGATTGCGCCAGCAATCGGGGCAGGCGCAGCCTGCAAGAAGCCGCAAGTCCGGCATTCTTGAATTACATGCCGAAGTAACTGACGTTCAATCTCCGCAATCCGCCCCACAATCGCCTTCGAGCACCGCAAACCATCCACCGCCGCACTGATGATCCCCCCGGCATAACCGGCCCCCTCGCCAGCGGGGTACAGACGCACAATGCCCGGCGTCTGGTAACTCTCGCGGTCGCGATCGATTCGCACGGGAGAGCTGCCCCGCATTTCGGGGCCGACGAGCACGGCGTTCTTGAGGAATTGGCCCCGCCACTTTTTGTCCATCACCTTCAGCCCGCTGCGGATCGCTTTGAGGATCACCGGCGGCAGCACGGCGGAGAGTTCGGCCGGCACGGCACCCCGTTTGTAGGAACATTCCGGAGCGCGGCCGTACGGACGGCGGTCGGCTAAAAAGGCCTACGCCGCTTGACTCGGGCGCAGGTCAATGCCGCGGACGAATTAGTAGGCAAGCAACGGATCCTTCCGCC
>CALFYU010000056.1 GCA_937952455.1 uncultured Planctomycetaceae bacterium | reverse complement strand
GGAAACGTACCGAACCTGGTGTCCGGCAAGCCGTTGGCCGGGCCGTAGGCGTACTCCCGCTGCGCGTCGTCGTGGAAGACGAGCATCATCAGCCGCGCGCCGTCTCCGGCCGCCGTCCACTGGAGCATCTCGCGATCGCCCGCAGAATTGCCGAAGGCCGCGATCGGCCGCTTGCCGATGAATTTGTTGATCCCCACCGGCTTGCCGGTTTTGTCATCGATGAAATCGATCTCCGGCAGCCGCATAAGGATCGGCTTGCCGTCTTTGATTTCGAATTTGGTCTTGATGGATGAACCAACGACCTGCTCCGGCGGAATCCCGTAAGCTCGCTGGGTCATCGGCCGCATGAACTCGATGCCGCCGCCGGAAACGATGTAGGTCTTAAACCCGTTGGCCCGCAGGTACGCCAGCAGCTCCACCATCGGCTGATAACCGAGTTCGTCATAGCGCCGCTTGAATCGCGGATGCCGCGCCGTTTCGTACCAGTCGGAAACAATCTCTTCAAATTCAGCGGTGCTGATGCCGGTATGGGAGACCATCACCAGTTCCGCCATTCCCTTCTCACCGGCCTCTCCCAACGCCTTCAGATCGTTTTCGAGGACCGCTTTGAACGGTTGCTTCGTTTTCCACTCGGGGTGCTGCGGTGCGAGTGTCTTGACCCGGTCCAAGGTAAATGCCAGTTGTGTGTAGATGGGATGCGAGGGCCAGAGTGTCCCGTCGTTGTCAAACGTGGCAATGCGGTCTTCCGGTGGGACGAAATCGGGCGATCCTTCAGTCGTCACCTTCTTGACAAAATCGACAATCGCCGTTTTCGTCGCCGTGTCGTTCCACGAAGGCAGCGGGTCGTCGTCTTGCGCGATCGCCACATTAACGACGATTGATGCGAAGGCGAAGGCTGTCAGGCACAGTCGCGCGAACTTTACTTGCATGGTATCGATTCCTTCAAATGGTCTTGCCGACAGGAACAGTGGCCACAGCATGTACCTATCGCGGGAAGAACAGCATCCCCGTCCTGAGCGAAATGGTTGAGAATCCCGAGACATCGGGATCGTCGTGAGTGAGGATGGGTGAGTGGGAGGGAGACATCCTGCCCGCACGCATAGCGCGAATTGCCCGGCCTGCCCTTCTGCCCAATTCTCCAGATTCGAATCTCGCCCTTGTTTCTAACGCGGCCTTGTCGCAAATTCAAGATAATTGAAGTCTCAATGCCTGGGAACTCTTGATTCGTTTTAGTTATCATCTGATGCATTCACCGCATGGCGCCAGACTCCCATGATCGAACTACGCGAACTCAAAAACCTGATCGTGCTCTGCCAACATGGGCATTTCAGCCGCGCCGCGCGGGCGCTGGGTGTGAGCCAACCCGCTCTGACGAAGAGCATCCAGCGATTGGAACAGTCGCTCGGAGCCCGGCTCGTGGACCGCACGCGCACCGGAATTATCCCCACACCAGTGGGCGAAGAAGTCCTACGCCGCGGACAACCACTTGTCGCCGACGCCAACGAACTCGTCCGCGAAATCGATCTCATGCGCGGCGTTTGTGCCGGTCCGCTCGCAATCGGCATCGGCCCAGCCATGTCCGAATCGCCGGTGATTGAAGCCATCGCCCACCTGATCGATGGGCGTTCGGACGTGCGAATTCAGATTCGTGTCGATCATTGGCATCAGCTTTCCGAATGGCTGCTCGATCGAAAAATCGACCTGTTCATCGCCGACATCACGGAAGCCAAACGGGACGACCGCTTCGATTGCCGCCCGCTGCCGCGGGCGAAACTTGTCTGGTTTTGCCGGGCTGAACACCCGCTCGTCAAACGGAAACGGATTACCCGCCGCGACCTGCTGCAGTATCCGCTGGCCACACCGCGCATGCCCGAATGGGCCAGTGATTGGTTCGCCGTGGGGTTGAAGTCTGACGCCCCCACCGGGGAGCTTCCCTTTGCAAGTCTGATCGAATGTGAAAATTACGCGATGCTCAAACGTCTCGTACTGGGCAGCGACTGCGTGAGCGCCGCATTGACGCCGACCATTGCCCAAGAAGTCGCCGCAGGCACCATCCTGCCGCTGAAGGTCAAGGCTCCCCAACTGACAACGCAAGCGGGGATTGTGACCCTCACCGGACGAACGCTCTCGCCGCTGGCGGATGCACTGATCAGGGACCTGACTCGTTGAGCGGTTGACGGCCCGGTTATCAGAAGGTTCGGCCTATTTTGATCAAAGGGGCTGACCGTGTTCGGTGTTTCTATGCTCTTCCGGACTTGCTATGGCATCGATTTCCTCGGTGATATCGTAAATGTCGCCGACCGCCCTGGAATTTCATGCCTTCGTCCGCCTCAGAATCGGTGGCGCGACACCGGCTGGTCACCGATGGCGCCGCAACCGGTAACGGCCGCGTGAAAACCGATGTTCCTCGGTAGGGAAATGCGGTAGAATCATGTCGTTTATCAATCCGGCATTCGTGGCGCTCGCTTGTTGAGTGGCTGTATCTGCGAATCGCACCTACTCAAATCTCTTGGAGAATCTGCTCATGTCTCGAAGTCTCAAGGTCACGGCCATTCTCGTCGTCCTGCTTTCGGCAGCAGCCTGCTCTGAAAAACCTCAACCGGCAAATGAAACCGCCCGCAAACAACCTACCGGTGAAGAGAACACTGGGAAGACGACAGCCAAAGCGTCCGCTGCGCACGAAAACGACAAACGCGGCGAAACGGCTGAGGTCTCCGCGGAGGGACTTGTTCGAAAGCTTGCGGACTTTTTCATGAAGGCCAAGACGGTCGAAGTCCGCGAGCAACTGGTCGTGCACGTTAAGATGCAGGGAATGGACAACAAGATGACGGCGACCCGCACGCTTGTTGCCGAGAAACCCAACCATATCGCCGTGCGCACGGAGGGGGGGATGATGGGAGTCAATCTCGTCTCTGATGGCGAAAAGCTTTTCACTTACGTGCCTGCGATGAAAACTTACACCGAACAGGCTGCTCCCGGTTCAATTTCGGAGATCATGTCAGACCCGATGATGATGGGGATGCTTGGAAGTTCGGGACCGTTCGTTCTGCATCTTCTCGCAGACAATCCGTACGAGCAGCTCATGGAAGGCGTCACAGAATCGAAGAACTTGGGACGAGAGACGCTCGACGGTGTCGACGTGCATCACTTGCAGTTCAAACAGGAGCAGTTTGATTGGGAAATGTGGATCAACGCCCACGGAGACCCGCTGATTCGCCGCGTCTCGATGGACATGACAAAAGCGATGGCCCAGGCGGATAACGCGTTCCAGGACAGAGAGCTGAAGGCGACGTTCGTAAGTTCCTTTACGGACTGGCGGCTCGACAAGCCCGTGGATGCCAAAGAATTCGTCTTCACTCCTCCGGAGGGAGCTCAGAAATCCGAGAGTTTATTTGACGCGTTTGCAGGGGGCACCGAGGAGCTTTCGCCGCTGCTCGGTGAAGCAGCTCCTGTATTCGATTTGGAGCTTCTCGCGGGTGGCCGCACAAATTTAAAAGACCACGCGGGCAAAGACGTTGTGATGCTCGATTTCTGGGCCACTTGGTGTGGTCCGTGCGTTGAAGAACTCCCACTATTGGCCGAAGTGGCCCACGAATACAAAGATAAACAAGTTGTCTTTTTCGCTGTCAATCAAGGGGAAGAGCCACAGGAGATTCGTGAGTTTCTGAAAGAGAAAGCGTTGGACGTCACCGTCGCACTCGACCCCGAAGGCGATACGGGCGACCGATACGGAGTCGACGGAATTCCCACTCTGGTTCTGATCGACAAAGCCGGCGTGGTCCAAGTCGTGCACGTCGGCTACAGTTCCAACATCAAATCGATACTGCGTCAAGAATTGGACGACCTGCTGGCGGGGAAGAACCTCGCGGAAGAAGCGCTACGGGAGCATGCAGAACAAGAGACGGCCGCCGCGGAACCGAAAGGTCTGGAGGCGGTCTGGTCGCATGAGGGCCGGTACCTGGCGGTCGCGGCTGATCCGAAGCAAAACGAAGTCCTGGTGTTGCAATCTGACGGACTGTGCGAGCGGTTGAATGCCGCTGGAGAAAAGCAAGGAAGCTTTCAAACCGAAAGAAAGATCTCGCTGCTTCGTCCGGCAAATTTTACACCCAGCGAAAAAAGCGAGCTTATTGGATTCGGGCACTGGGGCGACTCGGTTGCAGCTTTTTCTTCCGATGGAACCAAGCTCTGGATTGAATCTGGTGGCCAGGGGATTGACGATGTCTGGGCCGCCGATCTGGATGGCGACGGCCGGGATGAGGTGATTGTGGGCTACAATGGAGCGACCGGGCTCCACGTTTTTGACAATGATGGTGCACGCCGTTGGAAATATACGGACATTGGAAACGTGTGGCACGTCACGGCGGGCGACGTAACCGGTGACGGTAACACCGAGGTTGTCACCACTTCGGCAAGTGGCCAAGTACACGTGTTTGACGCAGAAGGGAAGCCTGTCAAGAACCTGGATCCTGGCGTTTACGCCAGCATGGTCCGGGTCGGGCGAGTCGCTGCTGACGACAAAGCGGAGACGATTTTTGTCGTCGGTTCCGGTTCACGCGGTGAACAGGTTGTGGCAATGGACGGAGACGGTAAGGAATTTTGGACGATCGATTTGCCTGGAAACGCCAGTCACTGCGACTCGATGGCAATCGCTCCCAAGTCGACCTGGGCGGCCGTGGGATTACGGGGTGGGTTGGTCAATGTGATCGATCTCGCGGAGGGCAAGATCATCGCCACCGCGATTGAGCAAGGGGAAACGCCCGAAGTCAGCTGGACGATTGATCCTGAATCGAACAAGCCGCTGCTGTTGGTGGCCACGCGCCGAGCGATCCATGCCTATCGAGTCCAGCCAGTGGAGGACAACGGCTCGGTGGACGAAAATGCGGACGTCGATCCCTAATCGAAGAGTTGATTCAAGGACCATTTCCACCGATTCTGATATGCGAAGTGCGCGTGAGGATCGGCGTAACCGTTTGACGGAGCACCTCGCGATCGATCGTGCCTTGAGACCGAAGCATATTTGCATTCTGCGCTCCGCCAAAGCGGTCACCTGCGTAGCCTCGCGCACGGTCCTCGCGACCAGAACTTGGGAGTTTGTCCAAACATTTGCTCCCGGAAAAACGTATAATAAGTAGGAAGGGAAAAGGAATTCCGGGCAAGAAGCCGGGGCCGGAGTATGACGCTCGCCATAAGTAGTTTCGGTGTTTCGAAAGGAGGGGAGTTACCGGTGTGTGATGTATGTATCGGAAGGCGGCCTTGCGGCCGAGAGTGAACTTCGGAAATACGTTGCGAGCGAGACGTCATGTGCCTCAATGAGAAGCTCGCCTCCTGCCAATGGGGAACCCCCGATTCACCGCCCGCAAGGCCGAGCGAAGAAGGCAGTGGATCCCGCCCAAGATTTGGCGGTTTTTTTATGCGCGAATGCCCGGCGGCACTCCGAGTCGGGCGGCGGCGAATGCGAACCTTTCGAGAGCACATCGCATCCAGTATCATACCGGGATCGAGCTTCGCCAACACCAGCTGAGCGTGACAGCTATGACGTACTGCCAATTCCTGCGGCATCTGTTCGAGAATGGCCGTGTCAGCGTTCCGACAGTCGCTCCGCTTCTCGACGAGGAATTGGCGGACGGCGACCGTGTGATCGCGGAATACGAACGGCACGACCGGTCGCATGTTGCCGGCACCGCTCCGGAGCTTGATGTCGAGGCCGCCCGCTGGGCAGCGGTGCGGTTTTTTCGCGCATGCCAGTTCGCCGTCTATCGCGATATTGACGCCGAGACCATTCAACAGGAACTGGGCAGACCTTACGTCGGGGCCACCGCTCCGAACGCACTCTACTCGGTCGATCTGCTGTTTCGATTTCTGCCGGAGCTGGCCAAGTTTGGTGAACCGGCAGCGGAGCGCGATCCGTTGTTGGACACGCTGAATCGCTGGGCGCACGACTGGCCGTTGTCCTCAGTGGGCATGAAAGGGGTCGAGGATGTCAGCATCGAGGGATTTAGCACTTCCCCGGCCCTGATGCAAATGTACGTCGATCGGATCATCGCTGCGGAAGACCATACGCGATTATCGTCTCCCGTCGTTCGCGATCACGTGCGCGCGGCGCTTGGTCGATTTCCTGAACTTGGCCCCAAAACGGCGGCCGCGCTGGCTGCATACGAAAAACGGAATACGTCCGCATGAACGATTCAGCATTGGATCCGCGTCTCGAACTCGGCAAACGGCTCACGGACAATGTCCTGGCGCCAATGAATCAGTCATTTGTCAGCAAGGATGAGATTATCGACCTGCTCGGCATCAGTCTGGTGGCGCGCGAAAACCTGTTCATTCTCGGGCCGCCTGGAACAGCCAAGAGTGCGCTGGTGCAAGATTTGGCCCGCAGAATCGACGGGAAGGTGTTCGATTATCTGCTGACGCGATTTACGGAACCGAATGAGATCTTCGGACCGTTCGACATTCGCAAGCTCCGCGACGGCGAATTGGTGACGAACACCGAAGGCATGCTTCCCGAGGCCGCGTTTGTCTTTCTCGATGAGTTGCTCAACGCCAATAGCGCGATCCTTAACAGCTTGCTGCTGGTGCTCAACGAACGCGTGTTTCGGCGGGGACGGGAAACGCGCCAACTCCCCACGCTGGCGGTCATCGGCGCAAGTAACCGTTTGCCCGAAGACCACGCACTGGGCGCATTGTTCGACCGTTTTCTACTGCGCGTGCGTTGTGACAACGTGGAACATGAAGCGCTTGAAAATGTGCTCATCGCCGGGTGGCAGATGGACCGCGACGCGGACTCGCGACAATCGGCCATCAGCGTAGACGATGTCCGCGGCTTGCACGGTTTGATGTACGAGGCCGACTTCTCGGCCGTCCGTTCCGACTACGTCCAATTGGTGCATCGTCTGCGGCACGCGGGAATCATGGTCTCGGACCGCCGCGCCGTGAAGCTGCAGCGGATGTTGGCGGCCAGCGCGCTGTTGTGCGGACGGCTGTTGGTGAACCGCACCGATATGTGGGTGATGCGCTATATCTGGGATACCGAAGAACAGCAGGACGTCCTGACGACGATCGTGGGCGACGTGCTGGACAAAGCGGACGACGATGAAAAAGCGGCCGGCCATCCCCGGTCGCGGGGCAACGACGTCCCTGACCCGGAACATCTGGCGCGCGACCTGGAGCAGATTTCGGCGAAAGTTGGCAACGGGCCGCTTCCGGCCACCGAACGCACCTATTTGCAGGACCAACTGGGAATATTGGCTGGCCGCTGTCAATGGGTGGCCGACGATCAACAGCGTAAGTTTTTGGAGGACAAAGTCCATCACCTGTTGGGAGAATTGGAGGCGCCGCCGTGAGTGAAGAATTCGCCGTGCGGATGCAAAGGACCGACGCCCCGACCCTCGGTCGTCTGCGCGGGCAGTCCGGGATTCACGTGTGTGAAATGGAAAACCACCTCTGGCTGCACGTTCAGCAGATCACTGATGAATTGCAAACGTCCCTCCGCACGTTGCCGGGGCGGCGGTATACAGTTTTACCGGACCGCCAGTTAGTGCCGATTGATGCCCGGCTTCCTCGCGGGTATTTGCCCGACGGGCCTTGGGCCTCGCTCCCGCAGTGGATGGAACTGCAATTGTCAACGCCCGCTATGAGCGGAGTCCTCTCAAAAAAATGTCCACTCAGTTTCGTGCGCGCGACACAGGAAGACGAATCGAATGTGATCCGCGCGAACATCGACCATTGGCACGACTATGCAGCGAGCGCACCCCGAGTCCGACTGGACAGATTAAGTTTCGCCATGAACGAGGGACAGAATGTGGTTGTCCGCGGAACACCGCTGCCTCCGATTCCCGGAGTGCGCTATGTCGAACGCGCCGGCGTGGCCGTGCAAGCGGGATGGACCTGGCGTCCGGCGGTGCAACCGGAGGTGCTTCGCGAATTTCTGGCGTTGGCGAACGATGACCTTGCGCTCCTGCACGCGTCAGGCTCCTGGGATCGCATTTCTGGTGACGATTTCGTACGGGCCACGCGCTCTGCTGTTCGCGAATCTGCCCAAGGATAAGCCGATGAGTGATCAAATCAACATCGCCCGCAAGTATCTGCTCCCGCCGGCGGAGTCCTTCTGGGATTGGTGCGACGGTGGTGAAACGATTGCCTGGATTGACGGTAAGACGATTACCTTTCGCGGCGAACTGGCACAAATCATAAAGCACCTGGCCCCGGGGGGATTGCCTCCGCTGGGAGCGCTGCTCTTGCTTCTCGCGGCAACCCGCGAAAGCTGGAAACTGCCGCCGGACGATCTGAGTACAATCGCCGGCTGGTTGAGCAATACAGAATCGGCGAGAGAAAACGTCAACGCGCTCTACGTGGTCATGGAGCAGTTGGACAAGGTTCACGCTCTGGAATCCGATTTGCGGTCCACACCGGAGGCGAAATCCATCCTGGCTGAAATCGTCTTCGAGAACATCACCGAGCGGACTTCGGCCGAAGACGCCGCTGTGATTGCACAGGCTGTCGAAAACCGTCTCGGCGAACTGCTGGAGTTGCCAGAGGCTCGACCGACGAGCGCAACCGCCCGCGGCGAAAACTGGCTGTTGGCTGTGCTGTATTGCCTGCAGCGCGGGCTGGACGGTTTGACGGCCGAGCGTTTACGGCTCCGCCGCGAAACCGGATTGGACAGTTTGCCGCAACCCGCCGAGTTGGAGCTGCCGCTCGCGCAGCGCGTGCGGTCGCTGCTGACATCGCTTGAACACGACGACGAGTTGTGCGGCCTGGCAAAACTGGCGCACGACCTGATGGCCGCCGTGAGTTTGCCTCGTGCCGTGATCGATCACGAAGAATTACAAGTCGGCGGAGTTTCGGACATCACCAACCGCGGCACCCTCGACCGATTGCTGCTGAGTGAACTGGCGCACGACGATTTTGCGCTCGCCGGCAGAGTCGCGATGAACGAAGCGCTGTATCTGCGGCGCGAGGCCCCGCCCCGCACGCCGCCGCGACAGCGGGCAATTCTTTTGGAGAGCGGGATTCGATCTTGGGGCGTTCCGCGGATGTTCGCCACGGCGGTGGCGATGGCGCTTGCCGCCACGAGCGACCAACGCTTTGACCTCTCCGTTTATCGCGCGCGTCAGGGGGGCATCGCACCGGTGGATCTGACGACACGCGAGGGCCTGACCGACCACTTGTCCGCCCTCGACCCGGACCTCCATCCCGGAGCGGCACTCGACGCGTTCGAGAAAGAGCTGGCAGATGCTGACGCTGCCGAACCACTGTTGGTCGTGTCGGAGGACGTCTTCGAGGACGAGGAATTTCAAACAGCACTCTCCCGCCGCAAGATTTCCGATTGGCATTTGGCGACGGTGAATCGTGAAGGCCGATTTCGGCTGATGGAGTGGACGCTGCGCGGCACGCGACTTTTTCGCGAGAGTGTCCTAAATCTCGATGAACTGTGCACCGAGCCTCGGCCGGGCGGACCGCGGCTCATTGATCGCGAATGGGCGCGGGATCTGCCGGCAATCTTCTCGGTTGAGCCGTTTCCACTGCTGCTGTCACACAACGCCGAACCGCAATTGATGTGGACGGTCCCCGGGAAAGGCGTGCTCAGCGTGACCAAAGATCGGCGGCTCATGCTCTGGACGGCAAAAGACCGGGGAGCCCAACAGATCTCCGACCGCATTCCCCGCGGAAACCTTTGGTGGTCCACGGGAGACGTTTGGGAATCCACCGTGCAGGCCGTTGTCGGTTATCGCGAGGGCCTTTCGTTGTTGACGATCGACCTGGAACGTTTCGAGTGCAAGGTACAACGTCTCGAACTCGACATCGGTCCAACAAGCATCTGCTCACACAACGAAATGCTGTTCGCCATCTATTCCGACAGGGTGCAATTGGTCAGTCGATATTCCGGCGCGCTTGTCCAAACAGAAAAACTGCCGCGGTTCTGCCGGTGGATGTCGGGGCGGTACTTTCGCGACGACTCGATGGGGGAATGGTTTGCGGTTACCTTCAACGGCAGAACCGCGCATTTCGAGCGAGTGCTGTGTGAGCGTCGCGAAGGCATCCCCGTCATTTTGCGTCTATTTGATCGCCACGGGATCGACGGTCCGGTTGGATTGACGAATAATTTCGATCTCTTCTACGCCGCAACGCATAAGATAGAAAAGATCGGTTATCGCCGCGTTCACCACAACAAGGTACGGCGAATTTCTCCGGACGGGCGCTACATTACCATCGACTCGCAATCTTCCACGCATGGCGAGCCTTCCACTACGGTTGTGATCGACTTGCAAAAACCGACCTGGCGAGCCTTTGGGTATCGGGCCAACAACGCACTGCTTTGGGAATTTCGTGACCACGTCCGTCCGGTCAATATGCGTCACCGATTTACACAAATCTACGTGAACCAACAGGGATTGCTCACGTTGGTATCCCGCAAGCGGCAGTTTTATTGCATCGAAAATATGTCGGGCCAAATCGTGCTCCGCCGAAACACCGATGCGGCGATCCGCCGCCACGGGCTGTCCTTTGAAGAGATCAAAATCCGATCCGACGTGGGCTATCGCCTGAGCAAGGCAACTTGGTCCGACGGCAGTGCGGCGTTTCTCGACTCGCGCGGTTTGTTGCACCTGAAAAGCTCCGATAAGTCGCTTCCGGAGGTTTCGCTGACGCTGCTCGATGGCCGGTTGGCCGGTTGGTGTTCGCGCGGTCAAATTTTTGGCAATCCCTATTTTATCGGTAACCGGCACAAAGCATCCGATCTTTCCGTCTTTAAAACTGCAATCCGGCCTTTCTGCGAGCGGCTGCGATGATCACAGTCAACTTGCAATTGAAATACGGGGAGCGAGCCGTTCGGGACGCGATGGCTTGGTACATCCCCGGCGCCGAACCGGCCCGATGGCTGGCTGAAGTCGTCGCCTGGAAGGTTTGCTAGACCGCGATCCGCTTTCTGCCGCTTGCTCGTTCGCCGGAACAGCGCGACGCGTGCGGTGCGCTGGTCATCGTGGCAGGCACTCTTCCCGCAGAGGTTTCCGAACGATGCATTCCTTACGGGTTACTGGCTGACCGTCTGTATTTGCCAGTTGAAGCACGATTATATCCAGAGTCGACTGATAAGGAACTTGGCGAGTTGCTGTCGCAGGAGTACACCTACGTCTGGCATCCGGCCGCGGGACTTACGGCCTTCGAGGAACAGGACGCGCTGCGAATGCACGATCTGCTGTCGTTCCCGCCGCAATCGCAGCAGTGTTGGGACTGGGCACGGCCTGGGATAAGTTGCAACGCTCGGCTCATCGCGTTGAGTCCAACCGAAACCATAAGTTTTGAGCAGGTTCTGCAGGCTGGACAAGACGACATCGGCAGCCAATCCGATCAGGTTTCTGAGTTGCCGCGCAGCCCGGCCGAACCGCAACCGGGACTGATCTCGGCAGCGGCGCGCCAAGGCGTGCGTTTGGCCGCCGGAATCGCCAGGTGGATTGCGCAAGCGGTTCCGCGTGGCGGGGCAGGCGGCGCGGGCGCAGCGTCGGTTCCCGGCTGGCTGAGCCAGATGGGTCAATGGGCCGAGCGGCAATTGGCCGAGCTCTCGCAAAGAATGAGTGCCGCCCGCAATCGAGAAATCACGCGCTTGCTACATCTTCTGGAGTCCGATCCGGACCAGGGGCTGCGGTATGCGCTCCCGTTGGGAGGGGATGCCCATCGCGGGCGCGGGGCGCCAAGCAGTCGGTTGGGGGAACGCAATCCCGATTTCAATCTATCGCAACTCGGCGGCGGCGCGGCCGCGGATTTTTGGGATATCTCCGCCGATTACCAACATCGATTGGTCGCGCGGTATCGTGAACTGGCCAACCGCGAGATGCAACTTGGCCGTCATCGCCGCGCCGCCTACATCTTTGCCGAGTTGCTCGCCGACTATGAGGCGGCTGCCGGCGCGCTGGTCCAGGGACACCATTGGCGCGAGGCTGCGGTGCTTTATCGTCAGCGATTAAACCGCCCCGGAGACGCCGCCGAGTGCCTGGTCAAGGGCGGGCTTTGGATGGAAGCGGTCTCGCTCTACGAGGAGTTGGAGGTTTACGAAAAAGCGGGCGATCTCTACCGTCAGCTCGATCAAATCGATAACGCTCACGAACAGTACCGCAAGGCCGTCAAGAAACATCGACTTGCCGCCGACCGCCTCGCTTCCGCTCGTTTGTTGGAAGAAAAACTCGATGCGGCCGACGAAGCGATCGAAGAACTTGCCGCCGGCTGGCCTCACTCACACCAGGCCGACCGGTGCCTTCGCGAGTTGTTCCGCACGTTGGGGAGACTGGGCCGCCACGAGATGACGCACCAGTGGGTCAAAGGGCTTCCGTCGCAAACCATCCCCAATCTATATCGCATCTCACTGTTGAACATTCTGGTCGATACGGCGGCGGATTACCCGGACGAGTCGGTGAAACGACATGCGGCCGATGCCACACGCATCCTGGTTTCACAGAGCCTGCAACACGGGTCGCCGGTCGATACCGAGAAACTCTTATCGGCCATCAGACTTCTCGTGCCCGAAGACCGATTGCTCGGCCGAGACTGCCGCCGCTATTCGCAAGAACACCGGACGCCAGCTGCGCGCGTCCCCACGGCGTACGCGATCCAAAAAACGCCACGCATAAAGGCGTCGTTTCAACTGCCGGGTGACGGTATTGCCTGGCGGACGGCCGCGGCTTGCCGCAACTCATTTTTTGCTGCGGGCCAAAGTGAGAATCTGCTCGTTCTCGCGCGCTGCAGTTGGCGTGGTATGGACCATCCGTTGAAAGGCTGGAATCTCGAACCGGCACACCGCGATTCGCCGATCATCCTGGCACCTTATCCGGAAGGACGGTCCGTCCTGGTCCACGTCATCGGCGCGCCGACATTCACAAGCATGCAAACTTTTGCGCGGACGGACAACTGTTCCTTTATCACGAAAGCCGGCGCGATTGCCGGCATGTCTCGCAGCCTCCTCGCAGCGACTCGCACGAGTCAAGGAATGACATGGCTTGTTGAATCCCGCAACGATGAACTGACGCTCGTCGCCATCGGTCCGCAAGAAAAGCTAATTTCAACACAAACGATTCCACATCCAGAGTTCACGCCGGAGGAATTCGCATTGCTGCCCAGCGTCCTGCCCATCCCGTTACTCTCGCGTGGTGATCGAACTTACGTAGCGATCGCTCAACACTTGCTGGTATTTGAGCGGGACAAGGCCCCGGAAACTCTGGAATTTCCTCAGCGAATCACCGGTCTCACAGGTTCAGCGCCTCATACCCGCGGACGAATCGTCGTGAGCTTGGAAAACGGAGGGGAAATCTATTGGGACGAATTCGGCGGAAAGCACTTAGAACGGTTTGCCAGCCACTTGGCGGCACCGCTGGTCTGCCTCAATCAGGGTGGCTATTTAATCGCCGTGGCCGACCAAACTTGCGAGGTCTTCGCCACACACCGCGGCCGATTGCGGTTTGTCTCGGAATTGTCCGATTCGCTGGCCGATCCGATGGCCGTGCTTCCCGGACCGGACACCGATTCGTTCGCCATCGTGTCCAAACAGGGAATCGTCAACCTCTACGAAATCCCGTAGGGGTTTTGTCAGAATTCATTCTCGGTTTTGGGCGGCACTGACTGTGCTAGCGACCGCCGCCGCCCCACGAATCGTGTGCCCCAGTTCTCGCGCGATCTAATTCGCGGCTTCCTTAGCGGAGAGGCGGCCGTTTTGATCGGCGTCCAATTTTTCGAACACATCCAACGGTCCGAGGAATTCCCGCTTCGAGACTTCTCCGTCGGCGTTGCGGTCCATCTTTACAAACCAATTTCCCGCGGCGCGGGCCGGTGGAATAGGCACGGTGCGGACCCGCGTCGGAATGTTGCTCCGCGGTTGTTGCAGATCCACATTTCCGCGTGAAATCACCATTTGCAGCGCCCCGGCCAACTCATCGCGGTCGAGTTGACCATCCTGGTTCTCGTCCAGTTCGAGCACGCGCGATGGCAGTTCGGCCAATTCCCGATCATCGAGCCGTCCATCGCCGGTCGCGTCGACGTTTTGGAAGAGCGATTCTCCCCGGGACGCCAAATTGAGGCTGACAACGTGTTTTTGCAGTTCCCGTTGGTTCTTCAAAAACGAGTCGTATTCCGCTTCCACAACCATACCGTCGCCATCCGTATCGACCAATGCGAATTGATTGGTGTCAAATCGGCGAATGGCATTGGCAAACTCGTTTCGATCGAGGTATTCGTTCTTGTCACCGTCGGATTGACTGAACGACTGATAGTTGGAAGCGACCACGTTCTGTGCGGCCGTCGACGCAACCAGTTGAAAATCGACGTTGCTGATTTGCACGTTCACGCCCTGGCCGGACCCGTCGAAAAAACGGATGGGAGCATCGGGCGGTAATTCGCTGTGAACGACAGAGCGGATCTCAGGCGCCGTCGACTCGCCGCCAAAGTCGACGTAAATCTCGGCAACCGGACGCGGGTGGGCGAAGAATGCGCGCAGTTCTTGCTGATCGAGCGTGCGGTCGCGATTGGCATCATACTCAGCGCTGTGCTCGTCGGACATCACACGTTCATTGGCGCTCAGTCGTCCGTCCTTGACAAATCGGCCGCGGCGCGGTCCGGGGCTGAGCCGGTCGTACAGTTGCACGAGCTGGCGAATCAGTGAATCGTCGACGTGTTCCCGGTTGATTGGCTGCAACAACGTCAGCGATGCCGATGCCTGCCCGGCCGGCGAATTGGCGGACACCAGCTGTCTGCCGAAGACCGTCGGCATACGGATCTCATCGGCATCGATTTGTTCGTCCAAATCGAAATCCATCAAACGCAACGTGCGGGCGGCTCGGGCCAATTCGGCCTCGGAGAGCGTGCCATCTTGATCGCGATCCAAACGGTCGAACAAATCGACTACCAAGCCGGGAGATAGGTTTTGCACGCCCTCGTTGATTTGAAGCGGAGCACCTGATGCACGAAAGACGTAGGTGGTGAACTCCTCCGGCGTGACTTGGCCGTCATTGTCCGCATCGGCGGAGCCAAGATTGCTGGCCGAGGCCGCCGTATTTCGCGTCCCCACGGGAAAGAGGTGTCCCGCCGGCGGGATCGCAGTTATTTCGTCCTGCGTCAACAGGCCATCACCGGATTCATCCAGTTCTTGGAACAACGCATGCGCGTATTCCTCGCGTTGGTGGAAGAATCCGCGACCGTTGCTGCGAATATGCAGAGTGACAAAGATCGGAGTGCGCGGGGCTAAGTAAACAAGGTCCAATACGTCGCGGTCGACGGGTGCTTAAGCGATATCTTACGCCGGCAAGGCGGTCACGGACCAGGCCGTGACCAGCAACAGCCCAAGTGAAGCGCAGCGGAGCGTTTTTGCCAAACGCTGCTCTCCATCAGCCGGCCGTCGAGGTTGTCCGGTCATGTGATAATCTCCTTGATGGGTACGGCTTCCGGCGCGATGACCGAAATGGGGCGGCCCACATTGGAAATATTTTCGGAGGTTCGGTCGATCCCCAGGCAACCGCAAACCGTACCGAGAAAGTCCTGCTCCGTAACCGGCCGATCGGCGACCTTCATGCCATCGGGACCGGTACTGCCGACCACACGGCCGCCGTTGACGCCGCCGCCGGCCAGGACGGCCGACCATGCCGCTGGAAAATGGTCGCGGCCGGCATTGGCGTTCAGGCGGGGCGTCCGCCCGAATTCTCCCATCCACACGATCGTCGTGGTTTCGAGCAATCCCCGCTCTTCGAGATCCTCCATCAATGCGGCCCAGGCTGGGTCGAGAACTTCGCAAAGCGCGGCGACCCCCTGGCGGTTGTTCCGGTGCGTATCCCAGCCAAAGCTGCCGTTGGCGGCCGCGCTGTTGAGGGATACTTCAATAAACGGCACACCACGTTCCACAAGGCGCCGCGCCAACAAACATCCCATGCCGAATTCGCTCAGTCCGTATTTCTCCTTTAGGGAATCCGGTTCCTCGTCGAGTTCGAATCCGGCGGCGGCTTCGGAGCGCATCATGCGAATGGCATTTTTGTAAGCCGTGCGGTGTCCGTCGACGGCGGAACCGGGACGCCGCGCGGAGAACTCGTCTTCCAAACTAGTAAGAATGGAAAGCCGGTCATCGTGCCGAGCCGTGTCGACATTGCCGGGTAGGGAGAGATTCTCGACTCTCAGCGTGCTGGCAATATTGCCGTTCACGCGAACCGCGTTGGCGTTTCCGACGATCAGGGGCGAGTATCGCGGTCCCAAAAACCCGGGACCGTATGCGGCCGCACTAAATCCGCGGAACGGCGCAACGCTGATGTAGCCGGGTAAATCGGCCTCGATGTCACCTAATTCCTTGGAGAACAGTGCACCGATCGATGGATATTGAATCGGACCGAGCGGACGATAGCCGGTCTTCATCAAATAGGTCCCGCGGGAATGGTCCCCCTCCTTCGTACTCATCGAGCGGACGATGGCCATTTGCTTCATCCGCTTAGCGACCAGCGGAAGATTCTCGCTGATCCGAATCCCCGGCACGGCGGTCTCGATCGATTTCACGCCGCCGCCGTTAGCGTGTTCCGGCTTGGGATCGAACGTATCAATCTGGCTCGGCCCGCCGGACATCCAGAGAAGAATGCACGACCGCTTGCGACCCGGGTCCCCGGCGGTTTCTGCCGCCAATGCCGGAAACCAGCCCGACGAGACCGCCCCGGCGGCACAACCGAGAGCTGCT
>CALFYU010000055.1 GCA_937952455.1 uncultured Planctomycetaceae bacterium | reverse complement strand
ATCCGGTCGTTGGCGCGCATGAAGGGTATGTAATCATCGGTCGTCATTTGGTGGAATTCGATGCGTTTTCGCTGACCGTCAGTGCTCTGCTCGCCGGTTGGCTGATGGCGCTGGGCGCCTGGTTAGTCGCCTCCACGGCGATCGGCTTTAGTCAAATGGCGGCGATTTACATCGTTACATTTCTGATCGGGCTGGGTGGGTTCCATCATTCGATCGCCGGCGCCGCAGAAATGTTCACCGCGTTGTTCATCAGCGATCACTTCACGGCTGCAGAGGCAGCTCGGTTCATTGGATTGGCCCTGCTAGGAAATCTTATCGGCGGCAGCCTGTTTGTAGGGGTGCTCAATTACGCGCATATTCGCAAGACACAACCGGCGGCCGATGACACGCGGGACGTTGACGAGGAGTAGCGGCAGGGCGAAACCGTCGCACGTTATTCGTCGTTGGTCGTGGAAATCTGGGTCCGTTGTTCCTGCTGGGTTTTGACCTGCTGTTCGACGGCGACATGGTGCTCCCAGTTTCCCTCGCGGCCGGCGCGGCGCTCATCCAAACTCGCCACGACGTCCCGCGGGCCGTAGAGCAACACATTGTCATCGGGGGTGAATTGATAGTCGCCCCGGGGTGTTCCCACGTATTGTCCGCCCGGCTTTTCCACGCCCAGGACCAGCACGCCTTCGTCGCTGAGTTTCAAATCGATCAATCGGCGGTCGGCCAGCCAATCGTCGGCTTCCACGACAAGTTCGGCCACGGCATAATCGCCCGAGAGGTGCAGGAGTTCGGAATAGTCGCGAATCTCGAGATCCGTCCACCGCTTCAACGCGGCCGTGATCGCTCGCGACAAATGGCGGTCGACAAATTGGCTGTGCGCCACCATCCACAAGACCGAAAGCCCACCAGCCAACAAAGTCAGGCGAAACCAAACGGTCGTAAACATGCCGGGAGAATCGGGAGTCTTCAAAAAGGAGAGGATCAACGAAGAAATCGCCGTGATGAATCCGGCGTTCCCCAACAGCATCAACAACATGATGATCCGCCGGCGAACCGGGTGCTGCATCACTTTCTCGGATTCCGTCGTGGTAAATCCCGCACCGGTAAATGCCGACCGCGCTTGAAACCGGGCAAGCTGTTGAGACAAACCGGTCAAAGACAACGCAATCGATGCAACGCGCACGACCATCAAGGAACAGACGACGACACCTAACAGCGACACAACGGGCAATATGGTCAACATGAGCCGATCCCTATTCTCGAATTCGGAGAGGAATGCTTCCTGTTTTCAGAGCGGTGCCGAACGAACGACGTGGTGAAATTCGACCTGATGCTACCGTGCCGAATGACACGGCGTGGCTCGCACGTTCAGGCCTCGCAAGCCTTGAACACAATGGTTGCCCGATCGTCCATATTGGTTGCTTAGCGTCCACCCGACGCGGAAAATACGACGAGCCATGCCAAAAATTGGCCCGAAGTCACATTAACGCAAACAATATGCCAACTCCGCTTTGGCTGTTGTGAACCAACACCGACGGCGCGAAAAGGCGCTGCGAAAGGCAGGGAGCAGAGACCGATGTCTGTGACGCGGTCGGTACGGTGGGTTGGCACGGCGCAGAAAAATGGCCCGTGAATCGGCAGGCGCTCGCCTTGGGTAAACCCAAGCTGCCAACTCAAACGGGCCGACTTAAGAGTACCGTGACCGTGCCGGAGTTGCAATGATCTTTTGTGAAAATTTCCCCCGACGGATTCCGGTATGGAGGCACACGGTAATGCGTCGGTCAGAACGGGTGACTCTGCACGACAAAAAGTGCGCATGAGATTCGACTCATCATTAGCGCGGCTTACGAATAAAACTCGATGACTTTCATCGCGTGTGCTGAAAAAGTTTGTTACAACTGTGCCAACAATGTTGTCCGATGACAGGGTCATCGAAGGCCGTCAGACGGTGGGACATCACTCGGTTCCAACGGACGTTTCCATGAAAGCTGAGCGGAAAACCAATAAACCCTTCGTACTCTGTACTATGCTCCAGCTCGCCGCGCTCGCCGGTTGTTCGCAGTCGCGACCGGCCGTCAAGCCGACCCCTCCGCCAGTCGTGCGAGTCAGCACACCGATTGAACGTCAGGTGACCGACTACGAGGTGTTCACCGCCCGCACCCAGGCGGATCAGTCCGTGGACATCAATCCCCGCGTTACCGGCTACCTGACGAAAATCCTGTTTAAGGACGGCGATGAGGTCAAAACAGGGGATGTGCTGTTCGAGATCGACGACCGGAGTTACAAGGCCTCGCTCGATCAAGCCAAGGCCGGCCTCAAGGTGGCGCAGGCCGACCTGACGAAGAGCCAAGCGGAATACGATATCGGACTGTCGGTCCAAAAACAAAACAAAGGGGCGATGAGTGAACAGGAGATCGCCCGGCGGCTCGGCGCCCGCGACGAGGCGGCGGCCTCGGTCGAGAAGGCCCAGGCCGATATTGAACTGGCGCAGTTGTACTATGACTGGTGCAAAGTTCGCACGCCCATCGACGGGCGAGTCAGCCGGCACCTGGTCGACGTGGGCAATCTGGTGACCGAAAACGTCACCACGCTGACCAACGTGGTGTCCATCAGTCCGATTTGGGCGTATTTTAACGTCGACCAGAACACCGCCGAGCACTACCAGCGGCTCGTCACGGAGGGGAAAATCAAATCCCCCCGTGCGTCGGAGATTCCGGTCGAAATGGCCATCGGCGCCAATGCGGACTTTTCCATTGACGGCGCGATTGATTTTGTGAGCAATCAACTCGATGCCAGCACCGGATCGATTCAATTGCGGGCCGTCTTTAAGAATGAAAACGGCAAACTCGTTTCCGGACTATTCACGAGGGTCCGCGTTCCTGCTTCGCCGCCTCACTCGGCACTGCTGGTTACCGACGCGGCGGTGGGCACCAATCAGGGCCAGCGATATGTGCTCGTCGTGAACGACCAGCAGGAGGTGGAGTACCGCATCGTTGACGTGGGCCAGATGCACAATGGTCTGCGGGAGGTGAAGCCGTATCGGACGATCACCGACACCGGGCCTGACGGAAAGGACGTCACGAAACAAGTGGAAGTTCTCAAGCCGACGGACCGCGTGATTGTGGAGGGCCTGCTCCGCGCCCGTCCGGGTATCAAAGTCGACCCGCAAAAGGTGGACATGCTGACGCTGCTCCGCAGTCCGGAATCTCCCCTAGACAAGACGACCGCGCAAAAGAGCGAGAAATAGTCGCCGGGAGGAATCCGGCGCATTCGTACATCCACATATCGCGTCCCCGCCGCATCGCCGGGGTTTACCAACATGTCCCGATTTTTCATTGACCGCCCCAATTTCGCCTGGGTGCTCTCGATTGTAATCGTGATTGCCGGAGCGGTCTGTTATCGGGCGCTGCCCACGGCGCAGTATCCGCCCATTGTGCCGCCCACGATCCAGGTCATCGCCAGCTACCCGGGCGGGAATGCGCAGACGGTCGCCGATGCGGTGGCCGAGCCGATCGAATCGCAAGTCAACGGCGTTGAGGGCATGATCTATATGTCCTCCACCAGCACGAACAACGGGCAATACAACCTGATCGTGAGTTTTGAAGTCGGCACCGATGTGAACACGGCGTTGATGCTGGTGCAGACCCGTGTGCAGTTGGCACTGGCCCAATTACCGCTCAGCGTGCAGGAACAAGGGGTGAGCGTCAAACTCAAGTCGGCCAACATGCTGTTGGCCATTAATTTGATTTCGCCCGACAACCGTTACGATTCGCTGTATCTCAGCAACTACGCAGAAATCAACATCTACGATCCGATTTCCCGTGTGCCGGGCGTCGGATTGACGAAATTTTTGGGGGAACGCTCCTACAGTATGCGAGCGTGGCTCGACCCGCAGAAGTTGGCCTCGCTCGACTTGACGGCCAGCGACGTCGTGGAAGCGATTCGGCAACAGAACGTCGAGATCGCCGCCGGGAATATCGGGCAACAGCCGGTCCCGTCAGGCCAAGAGTATCAACTGGTGTTAAATACTTTAGGACGCTTGAGCACCGCTGAGCAGTTCGGCGCAATCGTCGTCAAATTGGGGTCCGACGGCACGTTGGTTTACCTGCGCGACGTCGCCCGGCTGGAGTTGGGCGCTCAAAATGCGGACTTGGGATGCACACTGACCGTGAAAGAGGACGGGAAGCCGGTGCAATATCCGTCGGTGGCGCTGGGCGTGTATACCACTCGCACGGCCAATGCCTTGTCCACTGGCGACGCCGTCAAAGCCAAGATGGAGGAACTGAAAAAGCAATTCCCGCAGGGGGTCGATTACGTCATCGCCTATGACACGACGCCGTTCATCCGCGATTCGGTCCAGGACGTGATCAACACCATTTATATCGCCGCCGGCTTGGTGATTGTGGTAATCCTCGTCTTCCTGCAGGACTGGCGGGCGATGCTGCTGCCGATCATCGATATTGTCGTGGCCCTGATCGGCACCTTCATGGTCATGAAGATGCTCGGCTTTTCACTGAATAACCTGTCGCTGTTCGGACTCGTCCTGGCCGTGGGTATCGTGGTGGATGACTCGATTGTCGTGGTCGAAAATATCGAGCGGTGGATGGGCGAAGGCCTGCCGGCCCGGGAAGCGACGCTCAAGGCGATGGCCGAAATCACAGGCCCGGTGTTCGGCATCAGCCTCGTGCTGGCATCGGTTTTTATTCCGACGGCCTTTATCCCCGGATTGGTCGGCGAGTTTTACCGGCAGTTTGCGTTGACGATCGCGACGGCGGCGCTGTTTTCCGCCACGAATGCGCTCACCATGGCACCCGCTCGGGCCGTCGCTTGGATCAAGCCGCACGGGGGAGAGCACGGTGTGCAGCGCGAGGCATTGCCCCGGCTGGGCATCGCCGCGCTATTCGGCGTGCTCAGTTATTACGCCCTCGAACGCCTGGGCATCGACCTGGCGACGTCGGCGAAGAATGAATATGCCGCCTGGGGCCTGCGGGCTGCCCTGTTTTTGCCCGGAGCCGTCGTCGGCTGGTTGGTCGGCCCATTGATCAACCGCGTTCTGGCGATTCTCTTCGGCGGGTTCAACAAGGTCTTTGACCTGCTGACCGGCGGCTATACCAGCCTCGTCGGCTTGTCGCTGCGGCTCTGTATTATCGTGCTGATCGTCTATGCGGGACTGGTGGGTTTGACCGGCTACGGCTTGACGACTTCCCCCAAGGGATTCATTCCCGAGCAGGATCAAGGCTATCTGCTGGTAAACGTCGCGCTTCCCGAATCGGCCTCGGTGCAGCGGACGCAGGCGACGATGAAGCGGCTGGAGGAGATCGCCATCGAGACCCCCGGCGTCGCTTCGGCGATGTCGGTATCGGGCTTCTCGGTGGTCATGGCCTGTGACGCGTCAAACTGGGGCACGATCTTTATCATTCTCGATGAGTTCGAAGACCGCACCACGCCGCAGACCCAGGCGGTGGAGATGGCCAAGGCGCTCAACGCGCGGTATTACCGGGAAGTCATCGACTGCGAGGCAAAAGTCCTCGGCGCGCCCCCCGTGCCGGGACTGGGGGGGGCGGGCGGGCTGCAAATTCAAATCGAAGACCGCACCGGACAGGGGCTGGAGGAATTGCAGAACGTTACCGATTCGGTCGTTACCCAGGCCCACGCTCAACCGGAAATCGGGCCGATGCTGTCGACGTTCAAGGCCGATGCGCCGCAACTCTATGTCGACATCGATCGCGAGGCGGTCATGCAAATGGGCGTCAAGCTGCACGACGTGAACGAGACGCTCAGTGCCAATATGGGCTCGATGTACGTCAATCAATTCAACCGCTTCGGCCGCATCTGGCAGGTGAATGTCGAGGCCGAAGGGAGTTTTCGTACCGACCCGGACAGCCTCAAGCTGTTGCAGGTTCGCAATGCGCAAGGCGAGATGGTGCCACTGGGTACCTTAATCCGCGTGCGGTACGACAACGGGCCAACGTTTGTCATGCGCTACAATGACGTCAATTCCTCAGCGATCATCTTCGGACCGGGTTCCGGTTACAGCGCCGGACAGGCGCTGGCCATGATGGAAGAGATCTGCAGTCCCGATAACTTGCCGCAGGGGTTCGGCTATCAATGGACCGGAATCGCGTATCAGGCTGTGACCGCCTCCAACACCGGAAAGTTCATCTTCGTGCTCTCCGTGGTGCTGGTGTTCCTGGTGTTGGTCGCGCTCTATGAAAGCTGGTCGTTGCCGCTGGGGATCGTGATGGTCGTGCCGATGTGCCTGCTCAGTTCGGTCGCCGGATTGGTGTGGATCGCGCACAAGCCGGTCGACATCTTCGCCCAAATCGGTTTCATCGTGTTGATCGCCATGGCCGCAAAGAATGCGATTCTGATCGTCGAATACGCGGTCGATCAGCGCAAGCAAGGGCTGGGACGGCGTGAAGCAACGCTGTTGGCCTGCAAATTGCGGCTGCGGCCGATTCTGATGACCTCGTTCGCGTTCGTGTTCGGCGTGCTGCCGCTGATGATCGCCACCGGCGCCGGTTGGGAGATGCGGCGGTCCTTGGGAACGGCGGTCTTCAGCGGGATGATTGGCGTGACGTTCTTCGGAATCTTCTTAACGCCGGTGTTCTACTACGTGATCAGTTGGTTCGCCGAACGCAAATCGCAGCCTCAAACTCCCGTTGCCGGCGATAATCCAAAGAGCATCACCTGAGCGAACTGGCGCCGCAACCGGGTGTGACTTGCAGGCCCCCGTAACATCGCTCCGGCGTTCCGCAACGATACCAGGGCAAACAAAGGGGTCGCGGCATCGGCGGACAGGGCTTG
>CALFYU010000054.1 GCA_937952455.1 uncultured Planctomycetaceae bacterium | reverse complement strand
CCAACGGTTCCACTACTTTCGATTGTGGAGCATCGGCGCCGGAACGACAAGCCAGCGGAGTTGGTCAGGATGAGCAACATCCCCGAAAGAAGGTGCCGCGTAGGCCTCCGCCTCTGCTGAAACAGGGGCAACCAGCAAAAACAGTGCTGAGAAGCCCGGCAACGGCACCCGGCCCGCGTGATATTTTCACGTGTCCTGCGTCCTGCGTACGGGGGGAGGGACTACAGCCGTGCGCGAAGCGAACCTCCTGATACAATTGGGGTTGGAGTTCACACCGGGAAACTTGGGAAGGCGGCGGTTATGGGTGAGGTGATCGTTGCGCTGCTGATCGTCGGCTTGTTCGTGATGCTCATCGGCCACGGGATGTGGTTGATCGCCGCGGCGATCATTCGGCAGATTTCCGGCGCCGCCCCCCAACCACCCGCCATCCCCCCCGCGCCGGCCGTCTCTCCCACGCAAAAACTGTACGAACTGCAACGGCACGTCGCGCGCCTGCATCAGGAAGGGGTGCTCAACGCCCAGCAACGCGAACAGCTGCTGGACGTGCTCCGAAAAGAACTGATCAAACTTCGCCCCTCGCCACCGCAACAACCCGTAGAACTCAAACCATCCGCTCCCCCCAAGCCAACGCCGGCGGCCACAGCCGACGTGGTTCCAGAACAGGAAGCGGCGACGGAATTGGTGTTCGAGGACGAACCGCCACCGGCTCCCAATCCTTTCGCGGCGGCCGCTCGCGTAACCCAGTCCGCGCCGCCGAGCGAACCATTGACGCACGTGCTCCGCGCGTTCATGGAGCAGCGGAATATTCGTTGGGGCGAGTTGATCAGCGGGATGTTGATTGTGGGGAGCAGCATCGGCCTGGTGGTCAGCCTGTGGTCCAAGCTCAGCCAAGTGGCATATTTTCCGGCGCTGTTGTTCCTGTCAGCGACCGCCGCCATTCATGGTGCGGGCGTTTACACGCTCCGCAAATGGAAACTCCGCTCCACCAGCCGGGGCTTGCTGGTGATCGCCGGGTTGTTGATTCCGCTGAACTACTTGGCGGCGATCGCCCTTTCGCAACAGCGGCCGATTTCTGATCCACTTTATATCGCCAGCATCGTTGTCGGCACGCTCGCATTCGGCGCAATGGCGTGGTCCGGCGGCCGCATATTGTTGTTAAACGGAACCGTGCCCTATTTCATTGCGCTGTGGGGGATCTCGTCCGGCCAATTGCTCATCTCGCGGCAGGTGTCGCCCGGCATGCCAACCGCTAAGTTACTACTGATGACCTGCGTCCCGTTTGCCTGCTATTTGTTCGCACTCATCGCCCAATTGCGGCAAGGCGTTCGATGGCCGCATCTCTCCTGGCGGCGAGCCGGGCAGATCTTCATGTTGTTGGCCATTGCGACATTTTCACTGCTGGTCGCCTTGGGACTTGTCGCCTGGAAACTCCAGGACTTGCCCCGTCTGTTGGCCGATCTCTCGCCAATACTCAATCTGGCATTGGTCCCCGCTTTGGGCTTGGGCTTAGTCGTCCACAACCGTGCTACCGCGCGGTCGCTGGTAAAATATCAAACCGCCGGCACCGCCATTGCTGTCTTGGCCGCCGGACTCATGCTCGGCACGCTCGCCGCCGCCTGGCCGCGGCCGGAGTTGTTAGTTGCCATCGGCTTGATCGATTTTGTCGCGCTGTCGTTGATGGCGGAACGGGCCGGCTTCTCTCCGCTGCACGCCGCCGCAGCCCTCGCCGCCGCGTTCGCGGGGCTGTTGGGATATCACCTCGCCGCTGGCACGCTCGATCTGCAACTGGGCGTCAGTGGCCGACAGTTGTTCGATGTCCTCGTCATGGGACGCAGTTCGGTCCTGCTTTCATTGTTCTCGATTCTTGCTGCAGCGGCGGCCGGCGGATTGTACCGTTTCAAGAAACAGGGACCGGCCGCCGCGTATGGGATTGCCGCCGCAGGCTTGGCCGTTGTCAGTATCGCTGTGGCTGCGTATGCCGGTTTTTGGACCGGTGTGGATCGCAATTGGACCACACCCGTGTTCGCCCTCTCGTCGGCCGTGTTGCTCATTGCCAATCTACGAATTCGCCGCGCGGCACTGGCATGGGCGGCCTCCGGTTTTGTCCTGGTCGCCTTGATTCACGGATTGGTCTGGAACACGGTCGTCATCGAAAACCTGACGACGCTCGGCGTCATGCCCACGCGGCCATGGCTAGCGGCATGTCTGTTGCACGCCACGTTCGGCTGCGCAACGGCGCTCGGCGTGTGGCGCCGCGAACACCCGCTTGCAGGCGGCGAGGACTCGCCCGGTGAGGGGCTGTGGCACGGCTTCGCGAAGCCGTTGGGAATTTCGGCCTTGGTCACATCCGCCATCGTCGTGCCCCGCATCCTCTGGGTTTCGCCCGAGACCCTGGCGCCCCATGCGGGATATGCATTCTGGGCAACGGCCGTGTGGTTGGGGCTGGCGTATCTTTGGCAATCGCGTTGGGGATTCGCGGCCGCACAGGCGTTGGCGACGATCGCCCTGGGATTCATCGTGACGTCCATCTGCCGCCGCAGCGACTGGTGGGCCGGTTCCTATCTCGACCCGTGGCACCTGCAGGCCCAAATGGCGGCCATGGCCGTGTGGGGCATGCTCTGGGCCGCTGTGCGGTGGTCGCTGCGAAAATCGCCGCGCTGGTCGGTGATGTGGACCGACAGTTGGACGACCGTAGACCGCGTTGTGCTGGGCGTCTCGTCTGTCGCCAGCGTGATCCTGGTTACAGCGGCGTGTGTTCCCGGATTGGATGCCGAGTTACGCAGGATTCCTTCCGCGGCAAACGCCGTCGGAATCCACCCGATCTTGATCGGCTCTACGATCGCATTCACCGTGGGATTGGTGGTGGCGGCATCTTTGGCGCTGATCCCCAAACGGCGGATTGCCCTGTTCTCCGGCATGTCGGTCTTAACGGCGGCTTGGGCCTTACCCATTTGGGATGATGCAGCGCGAATATTCTGGCACGCCGCCGGCATTGATTCCACGTTCGCCTTCGGCTGGCAGGCGTGGCTGGTCTTGGCGGTGTTGTTGCTGGCCCTCGTGGTCGCGATGTGGGAGCGTTATTCGACTTCGCTGGTTTCGGTGCTCTTGTTTTTGACGATGACAATCCCGGTCTTGATCGCTGGCCCGTTTGGCGCGGATCGTGCCACGGCCACGCTATTGCGCTGGGGACTTGCGCTTCATGCACTGATCATTGCCGCAATCGTGTGCGGGCGCGGGTATTGGATGCCGGCGGTCAAACGGTTATGCCCCCGCGGTCCGTTGCCGGTGCCGGTTGCCGAAGGCGGATGGCTCCGCAGTTTGGCGATCACGTTAACACTCACGCCGCTATTGGCGCTGACGCTGCGGCACCTCGTCTTGCTGGCACGGCCCGGGGTGACGGTTGCTTTGCCGGTTTTGGAATGGGGGACGATCGTCGGGAGTCACTTCGCAGCCTATTCGCTCGGTGTTCCGCTGCTGCTGATGACCGCCGCGTTCGTGTTGTATGCCGCGCGAGAGCGCTCCGCCCATTTTGCGATCGCCGCGTTGCTCATGTTGAATTTGGCGGCAAGCACGGTCGTCATCGTCGCGAATTTGGCCGCGGGACTATCCTTCGCGACGGCGGGTATGGTTTCGTTTTTCCAATGGAACGCGGTCGTCTCTGCTGCCGGCACCGTCGCCTGTTTGCTGGCGCGGCGGTGGATCGAGCCGCAGGATGCGACGCCGTCGTGGAGCGCCCTGCATTTGTCGTCGCCGCTCGAATTTCCCGTGCAGCTTGCCGGCGGTTTGACCGCATTTCTAGCGACGTGGGCGGCGGCAGCGATCATCGCCGCTCCCGCGGTCTCGCCGGCCGTCGCGGGGCTGCTGGGGGGGCCGTTGAGTTTCGTGGCGTTGGCGTTGGCGATTTTGGCTGCCTGTTTGTATTACCGCGACCTCGCATCGTTTTCACGGATGACGCTGATTCCCATCGGTGCCCTGTCAGCGGCAACATTCCTCGCCGCCGCGTTTGAACGTTGGCAACCTGGGCAGCCGTGGGGCTCTTACCACGTATTGATCAGCGGATGGTCGGCGATCTCGGTGATCTTTGCCGCCGTTGCTGTCTATCTAACCTATGCAGTAAGTTTTCGCACGGAGAAGATCTCCGCCGTCGTGATTCCGGCATTGGTGCGGTGGGCGACCGTGATCGGCGGCTTAGTTGTGCTATTAGCGGTCCGCGGATTATGGCACTTACCAGCGGAGCCGTGGTGGTCGACTGTGCCCGTCGGTGTCGCGTCGCTCACAGCCGCGGCGTTGGCGTTGCGGGGACGCGATCAGCGTTATGCCTATGCGTCAACCGGCCTGGCAATGTTGGCGACCTCATTCTTGTGGCTAACGCCTTGGTTGACGCCTGATTTCGCACCCTCTCCTCAAGCTTGGGTCGAGTTGCTGGAAGCCTGTTTGTTGGCAATGACGCTTGCCGGCACCGCCTGGCTGGGCGTGGAGTTGTTCTGGCAACGGCGGTTGGAGACGGCGTTTGATCAAAAATCCGATTGGCCGCCCCTCCATCATGCCGCAGCGGGCATCGGCGTGATTGCCGTGCTTGCTCTGGCCGCATTCGGGTTGATCGCCCAGCATCAGTCCCCGGCGGAGTGGGTCGCGGGCCTCGACGTGAGCAATCAAGGCGCATGGTGGACGGTCGCCGCCCTCGGCGGCTTGTTGGCGGGGTCCTTGTGGGACGTTCGCGCACAGCATGTCGTCGCGGGATTGTATGCTCTGTGTGTCGCCGCTGTCGGTTTGTGGTTCTTCCACCTCGAATTGACCACGCGGCATCTGGTGTTTGGCATCGGCGTTGCGGCCGGCGGGGGGGTGTTGCTGAGCGGAGCCGGCTGGTCGTTGCGGCATGCGTTGTCCGCTCTCGCGCAACGGCTGCGAATTCAACACGCTCACGAACTCGTGGCCAAAACGGATCTCTGGCTGCGGTTTGTCGTGCTCCTGCAAACTGCGATCTGTGTGGCGATCGGGTTTTGGGTCGTGCTCTCGTTCACAGTCGCGCCGCTGCGTTTTTATGGAGCAACCGCGGTCGCGGCAACCGCCTTGGGAACGGTCGCGTTTGCCCAGCACGAGCGGCGGCTGATTTTTCGAACGTTGGCGCTGTTGTTAGCGGCGGTGGCAGCGGTCGATGTCGGTTGGGCGTTGATGGAGCCGGCGGCCGGAACCGAAAACTGGCTGCACCGAGCGGTTCGCTTGCTGGAGATCGTGGCGATCTTGGCGTGTACTTACGGCGGCGTGCTGCTCCGGTGGCTACCGGACGAGTCAACGTGGTATCGCGCGCTGCGCCGTGCCGGGGCGGTGCTAATGACTGTTACAGTCACAGCGCTCTTGGCCGTTCTGGCCCTCGAAGCCGATCTGTTTGTACCCGGCCAGGGGACGCCGCTGCGCAACACGGAAATCGCCGCCGTCGTAGTCGTACTGGTCCTCTTTGCGGCGGCGCTGATCTCCATGGCAGTGCTGCCGGGGCGCGATCCGCTGGGTTTGTCCGAGCGGGGACGCATGTTTTATGTCTACATCGCGGAAATGGTCATGGCGTTACTGTTTCTGCACATCTATCTGACCAAGCCCGAATGGTTCCATGGCCGCATTCGCCCTTACTGGCCGCTGGTCGTAATGGCAATCGCCTTCTTCGGTGTGGGCGCGGGCGAGATTCTGAGACGGTCCAAGATCCGCGTGCTGGCTGACCCGCTGCAAAACACCGGCGCATTTTTGCCGCTGCTGCCGGCGCTCGGATTTTGGTTGCTCTCATCCAATACCAGCTATTCCACGGTGTTGTTCGTGGTCGGTCTCCTGTACGTCGTCATGTCGCTATTCCGGCATCAACTGTGGTACGGCATTTTGGCCGGCCTGGCGGGCAACGCCGGGTTGTGGGCACTGTGGCAGGAACACGGAACGCCGTTCTGGGAACATCCGCAACTGTGGATGATCCCGCCGGCGCTTTCGGTGCTGGCGGCCGCGCAGTGGCATCGTGAAAAGCTGAGTGAAGCTCAATTGACGGCGATGCGATACGCGAGCATCATCGTAATCTATGTCAGTTCCACCGGCGACATGTTCATCACCGGGATCGCCGAAAATCTATGGATGCCGATAATTTTGGCGGCGCTGTCGGTCGCCGGCGTGTTTGCGGGAATACTTCTTAGGATCCGCGCGTTCGTTTATCTGGGGACGTCGTTCCTGTTCGTTTCGATCGTGAGCATGATCTGGCATGCGGCACAAAGCATCGATCACGTGTGGCCCTGGTGGGCGTTCGGCATCGTGCTGGGATTGTTGATCCTGACATTGTTCGGCGTGTTCGAGAAGAAACGCCAAGAAGTTTTGCGACTGGTGGGGGAGTTCCGCCAATGGGAGGCGTAAAAAGACGCGAAAGTGGACGGGAACTATAACGTGTGTTCCGGTTGCAATCGCTGCGCGATGTGTGTTGAATAACGGCGGAGATCAATCCCGCCAATTCTCGCAGGAACGGATTCTACGGATGAAACCGAAGCCGCTGGGGCGACACGTGTTGATGGAGTTTTGGGGCTGTGATCCGGCGATTGATGATGCCGACGCGATGGAAAGAGCACTGCATGCGGCGGTCGCCGCGTCGGGGGCGACGCTCTTGCATCTGCACGTGCACGCCTACTCGCCGCAGGGGATCACAGGCGTTGCCGTTTTGGCCGAGTCTCATTTCGCCGTGCATAGCTGGCCGGAGCACGGTTATCTCGCTGCCGACCTATTTACCTGCGGGGACCATACCGATTCCCAGGCGGCGGTCGACGTTTTGCAGCGTGCGTTTTCGCCGGCGCGGGTCGAGGTGCAGACGATTTCCCGCGGCGTGCGCATTGAAGCCGTTACACAAGCGAAACGAGCTTGAATCGGCTGCGCGAGGGCAACTTTCGCCGGTTGCTTTACCTGCGGAGATCATTCCTTACAATCCGGGAAACGGACCGCCCGTTGAAAATCGAATAATTCCCCCACGGAGGCCGCTCCTGCTGGCGCGTCCAGCAGGGCTTCGCCGCACGTATCGTTCGCACTGGCGGACAAGCCGCCAGCGGCACCCTAATACCAAGGGCCAATCCAGCACTATTTCACGCCCCTTTTGAGATCCCTCTAGGAAAAGATTGCTCCCGCAGATGTCGCAAAATCCCAAAGTGATTCTCAGCGCTTTCGCCGATGAAGGCGCCGTTTCGAAAACCGCCGTGGAACAGATGGCGGCACTCTCCGCGTTGGGCTTGGAATATTACAGCCCGCGGTTTGTCGACCTGTCCGGCGAAGTCAAGAACGTGATGGCGCTCAACAAACAGGAGATCAAACAGCTCAACAAATTACACGCCGACTACGGCATGCACGTGACGAGCATCGGTTCGCCGATCGGCAAAGTCAAACTGCTCGACGTCGACGACGGTTCGCACAACCGCTTTGTCCCCTTCAAAAAATATCTCTCCACCGAGGTCGCCACCGCCATCGACCGCGCGCATCAGTTGGAGACCAAGCTGATCCGCGGATTTTCGTTCTATCATCCCGCCGGCACCAACCCCGCGGAACACGTGCCGCAAGCGGTCGAGCAACTGTCGCAAATCGTCGAAGCCTGTGCCAAAGCAGGTGTGATCTTTGGGCTGGAGGTGGAAGCCAACCTCATCGGTCAGAACGGCCGGCTGTTGGCCGAATTATCGCGGAAGGTCAACAGCCCGCATATGGTCTGTATTTTCGACGGCGGCAATCTCGCCTGCCAGAACCTGACGCCCGTGGAGTGTTTCTCCGAATACAATGCCATGCGCAAGCACATTGGCTGGATGCACATCAAGGATTACGCAGTCGATCCCTCGTTGACCTGGACCGGTGTGGTCGATGAGGAACGGCTGAAGAACTTCGTGCCGGCCAACGTGGGGGACACCGGCCACGAAGCGATCCTGCGGGATTTTCGCGAGCACATTGCCAAACTCGACAAGAAAATGAAAAAATTGGGCGTGCCGGGCGTGTTTCTGGAATTGGAACCGCACCTCAAGGGGGGCGGACAATTTGGCGGCTACAGCGGACCGGACGGCTTGGGCGTCGCCTGTCGCGCCCTGTGCTCGGTGCTGGATTACGTTGGCATCGATTACGAACTCCGCGGCTTCGAACACATCCGCGCCGCCCGCGGTTTTTAGGCGGCTTACCGAACATACAAAACTCGACCGCAGGATCGTGAACAGACCACTGGGAGGGCGAGGCCCAGCCGCGGGCGACGAGAGACTCACAACTATGAGAATGCCGCCGCACATGTCATGCGTCAAACGCCCTACACAGAAAGGTGCGTCACCACGCACCCTACGATTGTCGGACTCGCTGTAGGACAATGTGCGCAATGAATAAGCTTTGAAACGTTCGTAGCACAAAGGACGGCGGACCGCATCCGCCGCGCGGGCAACTTATGGCCTTTACGGAAGAAACCCTCCAAAAAATCAAACTGGTCTGCCCCAAGACCAAGGCCGACTTAGTCCTCGACGGGAAGTCGCTGGTGAGCGTCGATCCGCAAACACGGCTGCGTTACGAAGTAAAGGATGACATCCCCATCATGCTCGTCGACGAGGCAGTCGAACTCTCACCGGAGGATTGGTCGACCGTGATGTCGCGGCACCAGCGCGACCCGCAAACCGGCAACCCGTCGTCCCCATCGTAAACACTCGGGTACCACTGTTGGCTTGTCCAGCAGTGCCGTGCCCGTCGCGCACTCGCGCCGGCGGGCAAGTCGCCAGTGGCACCCTTTATTTCCGGTCCGGCAATGCCAAAGGAAAGCTGTGATGTCTGTCCTGCAGCCGAAAGTCGTTCGCGATCGCCTGTTTACCGTCATAATCGTGGCAAGTCTGGTCGGTTGGCTGTCTCACGCCTCAGGTGACGAACCGGCGGCGACGGAGACGACGGAAAAACCGGACGAGCGCTATACGTTTCGCGACGACCACGACCCCAACGGAATCGGCAAATTTTACATGGAGCGGGAAATCGCCCATGTGATGGGGTTCGCCGGGATGCCTTGGCTGGAGCGGGACGAACGCGAAGAGGAAGAGGCGACTTCGAAGCTGATCGAAGCGTTGAAATTAAAGCCGGGGATGGTGATCGCCGACATCGGCGCCGGCAGCGGAGTGATCTCGGTGCTGATGGCTGAAAAAGTCGCTCCTAAAGGTGAAGTGCTGGCCGTCGACGTACAACAAGAAATGCTCGACGCCCTCAAAGCAAAATGTAACAAGCTGGGCATCACCAATATTAGGCCGGTTCTCGGCAAACCGAAGTCGCCGAAATTGCCGGCCGGCAAGGTCGACCTGGCGATCATGGTCGACGTCTACCACGAGTTTGAATTTCCCTACGAAATGATCCAGGGCATCTCCGACGCCATGAGACCGGGCGGACAAGTCGTGTTCGTCGAATACCGCATGGAGGACGCCAGTGTGCCGATCAAACGGGTGCACAAGATGGCCGAAGCGCAAGTCAAACGCGAAATCGGCCTGCCGGAGCACCAGTTGAAATGGACGAAAACCATCGACGTGCTTCCCTGGCAGCACATCATCATCTTTGAAAAGCAAAAGCCCAAGTCGTAGCGGCGGGCCCTTTAGACGCCGACGGTCGAAATGGGGTGCGCCGCCAAGAACTGCCGGATTCGCGGCAGAAGCTTTTCGTGAGCGTCCTCGAACACGTAATGCCCCGCATCGGGGATTCGCAGCGTCTCGGCGTCGGGAAAGAAGTTCAAGAACTCTTCCAAAAACTCCGGCGTAAAGCACCAGTCCCGCTCGCCCCAGGGAAATAGCACCGGAGATTCGCGGAACTGCCTGAGCCCTTCTTCGATCTGCTTCAGAGCTCCATAGCTGGAGTGCCCCTTTTTCAGCGGAATATCCTCCACAAACCGCAGCGTGGCGATGCGGTCGGCCCAATTGCCGTAGGGAGCGAGATATCCGGCACGGACGGCACGCGTCATCCGACTGTGGTCGACAACCGCCATGTGAATCGCCGCACGGGCAAACGCGTTTAATCCCCGGACAGCCAGTGCGCCGAACAAGGGAATCCGACAGATGGCGATCCGCAGCGGAATCCGCGTCGAGCGAAACGCGGCCGTATTCATCAACACAAATCGCGAAAAACGCTGCGGGTGGCGCGTCGCAGCGCCCATCCCGATGGCGCCTCCCCAATCGTGGGCGATCAGCGTGACATTGGTCAGATCCAACTCTTCAATCAGCCGCTCCAAGTTCGCGACATGCTGCTGGAGCGTATAAGGATAGTCCTGCGGCTTGTCAGAAAATCCGCAGCCGATGTGGTCGACGGCGATGCAGCGATACTCGGCCGAAAGGGGCTTGATCAGATTCCGCCAGGCGAAACTCCAGGTCGGATTGCCGTGCACAAATAGCAGCGTCTCGCCCCGTCCTTCGTCGAGATAATGGTAGCGCAGGCCATCGATATCGAGAAAGTGAGACGCAAAGGGGTATTCCGATTCAAAACCGGCACGAGAATTCATCAACTGGCCTATTGTGATTTGATACGCGTTAACATCTGCGGCGGAGAATTTCCGAATGCGCTTCACGCCCAATCGGAGTGTATCAACTCACCCGCGCCACGTCGCGTAAGACCGCGCTCAAACCCGCTGTGAACTGTTCGATGACCTCTGTGTTATGCGCATAGGTCAGCGTAATCCGCAGCCGCGACGTGCCCGGGGGGACGCTGGGGGGGCGAATCGCTCCCACCAGAAAGCCCTGTTCCTCCAATGCCGCCGCCGTCCGCACGGCCGATTTTGGATCGTCCAACAGGATCGGCACAATTGGCGCGACGGCTGCCGGAATCGTTTTAAAACCCGCCGCAACGACGGCCGCACGGAATTGTTTTGCGCGCTGGAGCAAGTCGGTGCGCCGCCACGGTTCGGATTGGATAATCTCGACCGCGGCGCAGGCCGCCGCGCAGACCGGTGGGGGCAACGCGGTCGAGAAGATCTGCGGCCGCGCGCGATTCCACAACCATTCGATCAGGGGCTGCGGCCCGCTCACAAATCCGCCGCAAGCGCCGACCGCTTTGCTCAAAGTTCCCACGCGAAAATGCATACGGTCCTCCACGCCGTCCCGTTCGGCCAACCCGCGCCCCTGTTCGCCGAACACGCCGGTGGCATGCGCTTCGTCAATCAATAGCATCGCGTCGTGGGCCTCGGCCAGGTCACACAACTCGGCCAGCGGCGCCACGTCGCCGTCCATGCTGAATACGCTATCGGTCACGATCAACCGCCGCCGCGCAGAAGCCGTCGCCGACAGCGCCTCGTCGAGCCCATCTAGATTGTCGCGATCGTAGATGGTCAGCGCCGCTTTAGATAACCGGCAGCCGTCGACCAAACTCGCATGATTCAACCGATCGGAGAACAGCGCATCGCCTCGTTCCACGACCGCGGCGATCACGCCCATGTTGGCGGCAAAACCGGTGGGAAACAACAGCGCCGCCTCGGTCCCCTCAAACGCGGCCAGTTTCTCTTCCAGCCGCGCATGCCATGGCGTACGGCCGCAGATGAGGGCGCTGGCCGTCGCACCGGTGCCCGACTCCGCCGCGGCACGCTGCGCGGCCGCAATCACCCGCGCGTCCTGAGAGAGATTCAAGTAGTCGTTGCCCGCGAAGTTCCACAACTCGCGGCCGTCGACCCGGCACCGTCCACCGGGTAGCGGTTCCACAACCCGCCGTCGCCGCCGCAACCCGCGGCGCTGGATGTCGTCCAGCTCTTCATCAATCCACTGCAACGAATCGGACATGTGAATTCGACGTTCCCGACCCACCGGTCTGGTATTATATCGTGCCTATGAAATAGGGTGCCGGTGGCATTGCCAGTGCAAGCGGGATGGTGAGCGAATTTTGCAAAG
>CALFYU010000053.1 GCA_937952455.1 uncultured Planctomycetaceae bacterium | reverse complement strand
GGACATTAAACTCCCCCAGCCGTATCGACGCTTCATGTCGAATTTCCCAATTCCGGCACTTGTCGGAAATTCCCAACTGGAATTGTGGGATGACGCCGACGCTCTGATTCGCGAAAACTTGGCACTCCGTGATAACAACGGTCATGCCCCGCAGCCTTGGCCCGCGCGATTCTTTTGCCTCGGCCACAGCGGAGGAGGTTGGGTACACGCGCTTGATCTCGACACTCACGAGGGGGAGGTCTGGTACGTCGACCATTGCGATCTTGGCAGCCCCGAATCCGGCGCGGTCAGCAAAGACGTCGCCGATTGGGCGAGTCAATACCTCGCGGACGTTCATCGCGATTTGCAGGTTGACGGCATCGACCCAGATGGCACCCCCGACGAGCGAGAGGCGATTGAAGAACACAACGCGCATCGCGGCCGACTGCTAGCGCTGCTCGTGATCGTCGTCGTTACGGCCTCGTGCATCGCCGGTGCGATATTTTTTGGCGGGTAACACTCACATTTCTCCATTGATGATTCCTTGGCAGTTGGGTTTGTGGCGCCAATTTTCTACAATTTGAAAGTGGCGTGACCGCTTGTTGTTCGCGAGCAAACAAAAATAATGAACTCATCCAGGAGTAAACACCACCGTGGGTAAACTCACAATCGGATACGGACTGATTCTCGTCGTGTTGGGCATTGGCGGGTATTACGGGTCGGGGCAGGCGAGCAAGACCGCGCTGATTCCCGTCGCGCTGGGGATTCCGGCGATCATCTGCGGCGTGCTGGCTGAGACCAAAGAGAGTTTGCGGATGCACGTCATGCACTTCGCCGTATTGATCGGCCTGGTCGGCCTCGCCGGCGGGGTGCCGGGGCTGATCAAAATGTTTGGCGGTGATACGGGAGCCGGTCCGCTGGCGCGGGGGGCATTGGCGGTGATCAGCGCGATTTTTGTCGCGTTGTGCGTCAAATCGTTCATCGACGCGCGGCGGCGACGAAAATCCCGCGAAACTAGCGAGTGATCGGCGGCCGCGGTTGCCAGTGCGGCCACATGGCGCCGTTGCCGCCAGGGACTTCGGTCACAGCATGCGTTTTGCCCGTGGCGAGGTGCAGCACGTAGAGTTGCCGCGTTCCTGTGCGGTTGGAGCCGAACACGATCCATTCGCCGCCAGGATGCACCTGCGGATGGTAATTCAGCGAACCCGGGGCGGAGCGCGTCAGTTGCTCGGTATGTCCGTCGAGCGTGGTGCGGACCAATTGCGTTCCCTCGCCGAATTGTTTGGCATAAATCAACGACCGGCTGTCGGGCGTCCAGACTGGCAGGTCGCTACTGCCGCCATGGAAGTCGAATACGTCGAAAATCGTGACCACGCCGCGATAGCCGCCGCGATCACCGATTTTCTGCAGTGCACTGCCGTCGCGATGCACGATATGCGGATGGCAGTCGTAATGTTCTCCTGAAACGAACACGATATGCGTGCCATCCGGCGACCAGGATGGGGCGAAGTTAAACGGATTGCCGGTCTCGACCTGCTCGGCGTTTTTGCCGTCTGCATCAGCGAGATAGACCTGATAATTCTTGTGATAGGCAATCCGTTTGCCGTCGGACGAGGCGTTGAAGCCGTACGTAAAGCCGTCGGCGCCGCTGCGGAGGTCGACTTTGTTGCGGCCGTCGCGGTCCATGCGATAGGGATGTGAAATCCCGTCGATGAGTGCTTGAAACCCGAGATGCTCTGGATCGTTTGGCCAAAAGAAAACGCCGGTGTTGTAATCACTGACGCGGTCGACGGCGGTAACGTTCACGGCCTTGCCGGTGACCAAATCGAGCATGTGTACGTCGTACAACCAGCCGCCGGTCGTAAAGCGGAACGTTTTGTGTTCTTCTTCCCAGCGCGCATTTTCGGGATCTTCCCAGCCGCAACCGATGGCTGCCGTTTGGCCGTCGGGGGACCAGCCGGCAAATTGCGTCCAAGTGTCGGGCTTGGCGGTCAGGTCGACGGCTAACTCGCGGGTGCCGTGGCCGTCGACACGTACGACATGTGCCCGCATCGTCGCCGCGTTGGCATGCCGCCCGCTGGGAAGATTGACGCGAAACCGCGTGTAGCCGATCAGCGAATCAGGAGGCAACGGCTCGTCCGCAATGGCCGCCGACGAAATCAGCGCCAGGAAGGCACACGCGGCAAATGACCGTCGCCAATTAAGAAACATACGGCGCCAATCCCATGCCTACGGACTAAAGTCTAAAGCCTACAGTCTATTTCAAAGTTGCCCTCTCCAGCGGGCGAAACCCTCCAGGCCGTAAAACTCGGGCAGGCCGAGGTTGTTATAAACCTCCGCTGTCTTCTTTGTCCGTTCTTCGGCGCGCAGCCAGAACTCGCGTTTGTCCGAACCGGGAAACCGGGCCGCGTCTTTTTGCGATTCGTGGCGGAAGATCGCCAGCTTCTTGCGGTGCATCAACTCGAAGTTGAGCGGCACAGCCCGTTCGATTTCGTGGGGTTCATATTCCTGCCAGGCTCCACGATACAGCCAGACTTCCGGCTGCACGGCGTCGCCGACTTCCTCCAGGGCAGAGAGGATCGCCCTGGCACACATGCGGTGCGTGCCGTGCGGATCGGACAGATCGCCCGCTACGTAGATTTGTCCCGGCTTTAAGTCCGTCAACAGGTCGGCGACGATGTGGACGTCATCTTCACCAATCGGCCGCTTGGCCACCTTGCCGGTCTGGTAGAAGGGCAGATCCAAAAATCGCAGTTTTTCACGAGGCACGCCGGCCGCAATTGCCGCCGTTGTCGCCTCGGTCTTGCGAATCAAACCCTTGATGTTTAACAGCGCTTCGGTATCCGGGTCGCCCGGCTGCTTGGCCGCCAGGTCGTCGCGGCACTGTTGATGAAACGCGCGCGACACGTCGGTGGCCAGGCCGAAAATCGACTCGTACTCGTCCACATAGTCAATGTGCCGCAGTGCATCGTGGTCGAAGACGGCAATATTGCCGCTGGTCATGTAGGCGATGTAGACGTCGTGCCCCTGATCGACCATTGTGATCAGCGTGCCCCCCATCGAGATCACGTCGTCATCGGGGTGTGGACTAAAGACGATGACCGTCTGCTTTTCCTTGCCGGCCGGGTGCGTGCAGATGCCTTCCATGAACTCGTCAAAGATCTTCATGCAGATCGCTTCGGCTTCACCTTTGTGGCGGATCAAATCGTGCAGGTGATGCGACATGAAGTCGTCGCGGTTTAACTTCAACAACGGCTTGCCGGTCTTTTCGGACAAGCCGATCACCGCCCGTTTGGTGAGTTCCGGCGTCCAATCGACCGGCCCGACGATCCAGGGCGTTTGCACGGCGGTCAACTTACTGGCCGCGGCGACGTCGACGACGAAGACGGCGTGCGGGTGTTTTTGCAAGAAGCTGGCGGAGACCTCTTCGGTCACTTCTCCTTCGACGGCCCGCTTGACGACCGGCGCTTTGTGTTCACCCAGGGCCATGATAAAAATCTTGCGGGCGGAAAGGATTGACCCGACCCCCATCGTGACCGCTTCCATGGGCACGTTTTCCAGTCCGAAGAATCCGTCGGCCGCGTCACCCCGGGTCACCGGATCGAGCGTAACTTTTCGCGTCAGGCTCTCCCGCGAACTGCCCGGCTCGTTGAAGCCGATATGTCCCGTACGGCCGATCCCCAATAACTGAATGTCGATGCCGCCGGCACGCTCGATCTGTCGTTCGTATTCGTCACAAAACGCGTCGACCTGTTCGCGGGGAATGTCGCCGCGGGGGATGTGGATATTTTCCGGAGGGATGTTGACGTGATCGAAAAACGTCTCGTTCATCCATCGGCGATAACTATGGATGGACGTCGGATCCATCGGATAGTATTCGTCGAGGTTAAACGTGATCACTCGCGAGAAGTCGAGGTCTTCTTCCTGATGGAGACGGATCAACTCGCGATAGACGCCGATGGGGGTCGACCCCGTCGGCAGGCCGAGCACGGTGGGCATGCCGGCGGAATTGTTTTCCCGAATCAGGCTTTCGATGACCAGCGAAATATGTTTGTCCGCTTCGACCGACGTTGCGAACATCAACGTCGGAATCTTGGTTTGGCGGAGGTACTGAGCGGATTGGTTGGTGCGAGGACGTTTGACGACGTTGGTGTCCATGTGATCGAAACTTCTTACAGAACTCGGTGTTTTGGGCAATCGTGCCACGAGATTAGCGACTCACGGGTGGATGACAAGGGAAAACGGATACCAAACAGGGGACTGCGACATACGGTACCGCTGCGGAGTGATTCCCTCATGGCGGCACATAATGCACGCACACTCGACGTGTAGCCCTTGCAATAGTCAGTTTTACCAAAATCGGTAGAGATTTTCCTAAATGCGGTGTGAATTTCATGAGGAGATTCTTCAAAATTCCATCATCCGCCCTCAAAACGCTAAGCTTTTCACAATTGGGGCGGAAATCGCCCAGGTCGCCGCTTCACCGGACGAATCGGTGGTGATCGGCTACAATGGCCGGCTGATTTAGCGAGAATTCTTCCCCCCAGAGCGCGGAACTGCCCCATGACGGACACACCGGAGATGCCCAGAATATTGGCGATTCACGCCCACCCCGATGACGTGGAAATCCAGTGTGCGGGGACATTGGCGCTGCTGAAGGAACGCGGTTGCCACATCACCATCGCCACGATGACGGCCGGCGATTGCGGCAGCGCTGAAATGGGGCCGGAGGAGATTGCCCGGGTTCGCCGCAACGAGGCACAGGCGGCGACGGACGTGTTGGGCGCGGACTATATGTGCCTGTAATTCCTCGATTTTTGCATCATCATCGACCATGAAGGGCGGCGAAAGACGACCGAGGCGGTCCGTCGGGCACGACCGGACATCGTGTTGACCGCTCCGCCGGTCGACTATATGAGCGACCACGAAATGACCAGCCGGCTCGTGCGGGACGCCTGCTTCATGGCCCCGGCGCCAAACTTTTCGACAGGGCAGTGGGATCCCGCCCCCCCGACCGACGCGATTCCGCATCTGTACTACACCGACTCAGTGGAGGGGATCGACTGGTTTGGCAACAACATTCCCCCCGGTTTCATCGTCGACATCAGCCGGACGATTGAACTGAAGCAAGAGATGCTGGCCTGTCATGCGAGTCAACGGAATTGGCTGTTGCGACAGCATGGAATCGATGAATACCTCGACAGCTCACGGCGATGGAGTGCCGCGCGGGGGAAGGAAATTGGAGTGGCCTACGGCGAGGGTTTTCGCCAACATAGCGGCCATCCCTATCCGGGGGACAATCGATTGCTGGAGATATTGAATTCCTAACCGGAATCTCACAGGGCGGCGGTGCGATCGTCTTGTCGCGGCCTAGCCGTCGCCACAAATTCGATTGAGTTGCCCTGTGGAAATGGCTAAACTACGTCCTCGGTTGCGCGGCGGTTCTTCCGCGAGATGGGGCGTAGCGCATCTGAGGTTACTAGAACGACTTGTAGGAGCATCATTCGTCATGTCCGATGAGGCGACCACCGCCGAGAAGGAGCCTTCCGTCACCACGGAGGCAGCCGAAGCGTATCCCGGCAGCGAATTCAATCGCCAGGAACTGTCCGAATTTACGTCGGACGACACCGAAGCGTCCGCCAACATTGGGAAGATGTTGACTATCTTCTTCGCCTATTCCTTGCTGGCAATGATGTGCGTCACGCTTTGGACGTGGTGGATCTCGCAATCGAATTAATCGGGCGGGGGCAGACTGTTGATCCATCTTGAATGACGGCTGCGGCACAAGCGGTCTTGACTCAAGTTCGCGATCTTGCAAAAAACGAATGAGGGGGGGTCCAACGGCGGCGTCCATGCGCGCACGGTTTGGATGGTTATCAAACAAATCACGATGCCGCGGAGACTCGTTCGTTGGACAAGATATTTTCCATCGCCGGCCGGCTCAAATGGCCGTTCGCGATCGCCATGTTGGCCTATTTGGTGAGCCAGCACTGGGCGAGCTTCGTGGAATTGCTGCACGGTCAAAAGAACTGGGGATATTTCGCGCTGGGCGCCGCCCTGGTCAGCGGTTGCGCCGGTTTGACCATCGTCCGCTGGTATCTGCTCGTGTGGGCGCAGGAATTTGACTTCACCCTCAAAGATGCCTTTCGCTTGGGCGGATTCGGTTTGCTCTGCAATTACGGCGGTCCGGGCATCGTCGGTGGGGATTTGCTCAAAGCAGCGATGGTGGCCCGCAACCAACAGTCACGACGCGCGGTGGCCGCCGCCACGGTCGTACTGGACCGCATTCTGGGTCTGCTGGCGCTGTTCATGGTCGGGGCCTTGGCCACGTTGTTTGTGGAATTAGATATCGGCACCGCCGCCGGCGCCGCCTCAACGGCCAAGTCGGAGGGGTTTTTAGCCAATGTGCCTGCCATGACCATTGTGGGTTGGGGCTTGTGGGGTGGTACGATCGCCGGACTCTTGGGACTGTGCATTATGTTGATGCCGGGTTCGACGCACTGGCCGATCTTGCAGAAGTTGGTCAGCCTCAAATACGTCGGCAAAACGTTCAGCGACCTGCTCAATGGGGTTGCGATGTACCAGACCAAGCGCCGCGTCGTGGCTTTGGCCGTCGCCATCAGTTTGATCGGGCACACGGGTTTGGTGGCGGGATTTTACTTCTGCGCTCTGTCGCTAAACGTCTGGGTGCCCAATTTGTGGATGCACTATTACTTCATGCCGGCCGCGGAGTTGTTTGCGTCGGTGATTCCGCTGCCCGGCGGCGTCGGCCCGCTGGAAGGGGCGATTTCCTTCTTTTACGAACAAACGGCCCAAGGACACGTGTCCCCGGAAGTCGCGCGGGGGACCGGTCTGGCGGCCGCGCTCGTGTTTCGCGTGGTGAGCGTCGCGACCGCTGTGCTCGGCGCGAGTTACTACATGTTCACCAAGCAATCGACCGACATCGATATCGCGACCGCCGTCGCTCAGCCGAAGCCCACCGAACCGATGCCGACGGCCGAAGTGTCGGTCTAATTGCCTGCATTCCGCGCTGCCGAGTCAATGCAATTCACTTCGGCTCAACGGGGTAGGGGAGTGGTTCACCTCGCAATCCCGCGTGCAGGTTTTCCACGGTCATCCGCATCATCCGCTCTCGCGTGCGGTTCGACGCGCTGCCCAAGTGCGGCGTGATCACCAGGTTTTCAAGCGACAACAGTTTGTGCCCCCGCGGCAGCGGTTCCGGATCGGTGACGTCAATTCCGGCCGCGGCAATTTGACCTGTTGTCAGCGCCGTGTAGAGCGCGTCGGTATCGACCACCGGACCGCGAGCCATGTTGATCAAGATGGCCGTGCTCTGCATGATTTCAAATTGCGGCCCGGAAATCAGCCCGGTGGTCTCGGGCGTGAGCGGGCAATTGAGTGCGACAAAATCGTTCTCGGCCAACAGATCCTCAAAACTGCGATATTCCGCCCCGTATGTCTCTTCGGCTTCGGTGTCGCGGCGGCGATTGTGGTAGGAAATCTGCATATCGAAGCCGGCAGCGCGGCGCGCCACTTGTTTGCCGATGCGGCCCATGCCGATGATGCCCAGCTTGCTGCCGGTGACCTCCTGACCGATCAAAATGGCGGGGTCGAACTGTAAAAACTCCGGACCGCGGGCATAGCGGTCGCCGACCACCACGTTCCGCGCGACGGAAAGCATCAGCGCCATCGTCATGTCGGCTGTAGAAGCATCGAGGCAACCGGGGGTGTTGCCGACCGGAATCCCACGCTGCTTCGCCGCCGCGACGTCAATGTGATCGACCCCCACGCCGTGGTTGCTGATTACCTTGAGCTGCGGCGCGCGGTCCATCATTTCGCCGCCAATATCGGGATGACCATAGGCGATAATCGCTTCCGCGCGCTGCAGAGCAGGGGAGTCGGCGGCGTCGTTCCAGGGGAGCACTTCAAAATCTGCGCCGAGCATCTCCAGCAACGGCTGCGGCAGACCGTCGCCCATGATGGGAATGGGAGTCATCGTTCTTCCAATCACAAGAGATCAATCGTAGCGTGCGTCGCGACGCACCTTTCTATGCAGGAACATAAGTCGTCAACGTGTACACACTCACAAGTGATGACGAAGTGCGGAAGGCCCGCTTCACAAGGTCCTTGGTTTTCTGAAACGTACTGAATTCAAAAACTTTGGGAGCGGGAGGGCAGGTTGGGAGAATTCGATCGTCCTACCCCGAAAGGTGCGTCGCGACGCACCCTACGTTCGGGATGGGTCAACCTAGATACGGATGAAAATGCGTTGGCGGTACAGCCAATAACAGATGAGCCACAGTGCCAACAACGTCGCCACGTTTTGCACGACTGCCGCGTACGGCTCACCGAAGATATTAAAAATGTCTTGGCCGAAGTGTGTTTTGTAGGTCTCGCGAATCCAACCCTTGAACAGCCAGGTCATGATGTAGATCGCGATCGAATTCATGCCGACGACCACCGCCGGCCAGGCCCACCACCATAGTCCCCACAGATCGATCACGCAATAAAACGCGGCCAGGATCAGCAGGCATGCCCCGCTGCTATAGATCGCCCAGCTCGGCGTCCAGATCCGCTTCACGACGGGACAGATGTCGTAAAAGTCCAGGGCATACCCCACGGCCATGCCCAGCGCGCCGGCGGCGACCAGCACCAGAAACTTGCGGCTTCCGCTGCGGTCGCTGCGAAGCAACTCACCCGCCATCAACCCGAAGATCATCGTGGCCAACGAGGGAATGAAACTGAGCGTGTGATAGCCCCCGCCGTTGTTCTGAAATGGCGTGCTTCGCGGAAACAGATTCAAAAACCATACATCGAAGGCGTGCGCAGGATTGGTGTTCTTATTCCAATGCGCGGCGAACCCGGACAGGTTGTATTCCCAATGGGGGTCGACACCGGCGGCTGCGTAGTCGTAATCCGCTGATGGCAACGGCCACAAGGCAAACAGCGCCCAATATCCGATGAGCACGAGCAGGGCGGCGCTGAATTGCACTTTGGCCGAGCGACCCCACAGCAAAAACAAAAACAAATAGCCCATGCCGATCTGCGAAACCACGTCTTCGAACGTCCAATAGGTTTCGCTGCGCCCGTTGGAGCGGAGAAAGACGCCCAGGAGTACCAACACGATGCTGCGGAAGAACGCGTGCCGGAACATCTGTCCGTAGGTATCGCCGCGTCGCTGCCGCGAGGCATACGAATAAGCCATTGAGACGCCGACCATGAACATGAACGACGGTTGGATCAAATCCCAGGCGACGCAGCCCACCCAGGGCAGATGCTCCATTTGCCGCCCGATCTCTTGCCATACGGGATCATCGGGATAATGTCCGGCTACCGCTCCCAAACCCAGTCCGCCGGATGCCATGGCCAACATCGTAAATCCGCGATAGGCGTCGAGCGAAACCAATCGCGGAGAGGGGGTCAACGATGCGTCCGGCTTGGTCGGCATAGGGGGGGCGATGGCTCAATATCGGGACGTAGCACGTGGCAGGTTGCCAGCTATTCGCTGCGCCGCAGTGTCGATGGTCATTTTTCACTTGCCTGCCGTTTGGCGCGCACGGCTTGGCCGACCGCCTTGTCGAGGGCGCGCAGTCCTTCATCGGGATTGATGTCGTAAAAGCCGATGTTGTAGTGCGCGATCTTTCCGTCGGCACCAATCACAACCCACAGCGGCAATTTGGCTCCCACGCGGCGCGGGTCACCGAACTTGGCAACCAATTCACCGGAGTCGATGGCCAGCGGAAAACTGAGGTTCATGAACGACTTGAACTTTCGCGCGCTTTGCAACGCAGCGCCGCGCGTGGCGGCATCAGCGAATAATTCATTGACCGCTACGCCATAGACCTGCACGCCGAGTTTCTTGTAGCGCGTGAACGAAAAGTCGAGGTAGGGGGCCTGCCCGTACGGTTCGACGAGTGGATCAATTTTGTAGTTCCAAAAATGCAAGACGACCACGTTGCCCTTCATCGCTTCAGCGTCGACGGCGTCGCCGCTCAGCGGCTCGAGCGTAAATTCGGGGGCCGGCTTGCCGACGAAATTCGAGGCCAACTTCTCGACGTCGTCGGTCCGCCGCATCTGACGTTTCAAGTCGCGACGGATGGTGGCGGCCAACCGTTCATAGGGCGTGTTCTCCGCCTCTTGCTGTAATTGTTCCGCGACAAGCTCCGTGGTCTTAAGCTGATCGGTGGTCAGTTCGGCGTCCATCGCGTTTTCCGCGCGCTTCAAGTCGGCCTGCAGCTTTGCCAGCGTGCCGATCGGTTTTTGCAGTTTTTCTTCGTCCGCTTTTTCGAGCGGTTTGTGTGATTGCAATTCAAAGAAGAGAGAGAAGGGGACCCCACGGCCGCGCGTTAGATCGCGGCGGCCGCTGACGATCAGGCCGCTCTGTTTTTCCACAGCCAGTTCTTCGCGGAGCCCAAAATTGGTGACGGCTTCGACGCGCCAGCAATCCAGATCTTGCACCTTGGCAGAACCGGTGACGGAATACTTGGAATCACCAACTGTCCAGTTGGCGTTTTCGGCGAGTTTGGCGTGATGTTCAAACAGCGGACGGCGGACGCGGATCGACGTCGGTTGGCCGTCATGCGTGTAAAGCAGGCGGATCTGAGCCGGTGTCAGCGGACGCAGTGAGGCATCGAGGTCGATCAGTCCGTATTGTTCGGGCCAGGGCCAACTTCCGCCGCCGTTTTCGTCGACCAAAAAGGCGAGCCGGCGTCCGTCCCCCTCGGACTTGGGGAGCAGGCAATAAATGTTGAACCGTTCGCCGCTTTCGCCGTTGGAGTTACGACACGTCTCGGTCAGTGATCCTCGATAGCGCAGCTCAACGGCGTCGGAGCCGGCCAGCGGGGACGTCAGCGAGGAAACGACGAGAAGATAGGACAACAAAGACGTCATATAGCGCGCCTCCCTCGGCAAAACCACCATTTGTGACGGACATTCGCCGCAGTCAGAGCGGCCGGTTATGGGTTTGACCCGATTCCACAAGTGCCCACAGCGTACCATAATGCGAGATTGATCCGCCATCCCACCGCGGGAGTCAACTACGATGGATTTGGTCGATGCGTGACATGCTGACATTGCTGAAGCGACGTGCCGGAGCGGCCGGAAACTCGCTCTCGCGAAAAGCCGCAGAATGCGGCGCGGGCCGATGACGCACGTTGACACGCGTCATCGACCACCCGTATCCTATAGATAAACGGCGTAAGGAGTTAATGAGCCAGACGCGGCACAATGCTTCGCGGCGCGGATCAGTGTTCGCGCAGGAAGCTGGGGGTAGAATCATTGTGAATCTGAGAAACAGAGCGTTCAAAACCGGCACGATTCTTTGCGTAGGATTGTTGTTCGGGCTTGTTGCCGTTATTGCACAAGACAGCGTTCCGCGGCGGAAATCCTCCAACGACGCCGAGGCGAGCGGTGCGGAAGCCGCGATTGTAATCAAACGGCGGGCCTTGGTTTTGGAGGATCCGCGGACGTATCAGGTTCCGCTACGTCTGGAACCAGCAAAGTCAATTGCCTTGATTGCTCCTGTCGACGGGATCGTGCAAAGCGTGCATGTGAAGCCAGGCGATCAGCTCCCGTCGCAGGGGGATGTGATCCGCATGGACGATCAACGTACGGAGTTGCTCATTCGCAAAGCAAAGGCCGAAGTGACGGCGCGGGAGCTTGAGCGAAAACTCGCCCAGTCGAACGGCGACTCGGCCGATGCCGTGGCGCTGGCCGAAGCGAATCTCGAAGCGGCAAAGGCGGCGTATGACTTGGCGGAATTGGAGCACCAAAAGATGATCGTTCGTGGCGGATTCGCCGGGACGATTCTCAAGGTTCACGTCGTCCCCGGCCAATTCGTGAGGGCAGGGGAGGCAGTCGCCGAATTG
>CALFYU010000052.1 GCA_937952455.1 uncultured Planctomycetaceae bacterium | reverse complement strand
CGCGCCGGGGCGGGTTTGCCGGCTCCGGCGACCGCTTTGTTCAGGGCCTTCAAATAGGCCTGTGCGCTGGCTTCGATGATGTCGGTGCTGATCCCTTTGCCGAAATAGGCGCGGCCACCGGTTTCGATTTCGACCGTGACCTCCCCCTGGGCGTCTTTGCCGATGGAGACACTGCGGACTTGGTAGTCCCGCAACCGGGCGGAGATGCCGATGATTCGCTCCAAGGCTCCGAACACCGCGTCGACCGGACCGTCGCCCGTGGCGGCGTCGCGCTGTGGTTGCTGGTCTTTGTATTGCAGCTCGAGCGTCGCGGTGGGGATACTCCCCGTTCCGGCGGAGGTATGCAGGCTGATCATCTTCCACGCGTCGCCGCTGTCGCCGATGCGATTTTCAATCAGGGCGGAGATATCGGCGTCGTAGACGTCTTTTTTCTTATCCGCCAGCGTGATGAAGTCGGCGAAGACCTGCTCAAAATAGTCGTCATCCAGTTTGTAGCCCAGCGAGATGATGTGGTCGCGGAAGGCGTGCCGTCCGCTGTGCTTGCCCAATACCAGATTCGTGCCGGCAAAGCCGACGTCCTGCGGACGCATGATTTCGTAGGTCGTTCGTTCTTGCAGCATCCCGTGCTGGTGGATCCCGGCCTCGTGGGCAAAGGCGTTTTGGCCGACGATCGCCTTGTTCCGCTGGACCTGCATGCCGGTGATCGTCGACACCAGCCGGCTGGTGGGGTACAGACGCTTGGTATTAATCGTCGTGTCGCAACCGTAATAGTCGCTGCGGGTCCGCAGGGCCATCACAATTTCCTCCAGCGCGGCATTCCCGGCCCGCTCGCCCAAGCCGTTGATCGTGCACTCGACTTGCCTGGCACCGGCTTCGACGGCGGCCAGGCTGTTGGCGACGGCCAACCCCAAATCGTTGTGGCAGTGCGTGCTGATCACCGCCTTGTCGATATTGGGCACGTGCTTTTTCAGATGGGCAATGCAGTTATAGAACTGCGACGGCGTCGCGTAGCCGACCGTGTCGGGGATATTCACCGTCGTCGCGCCGGCGGCGATCGTTTTTTCGATCACCTCGCACAGAAAATCCAACTCCGTGCGGGCGGCATCCTCGGGTGAGAACTCGACGTCGGGACAATAGTCGACGGCCCGTTTGACCGAATCGACCGCCTGCCGGACGATTTCGTCCTTGTCCATCTTCAACTTATGTTCGCGATGGATGCTGCTGGTGGCCAGAAACACGTGGATCCGCGTTTTTTCGGCTCCCTCCAGTGCCTGCCACGCCCGGTCGATATCCTCCGTGCGGCAGCGGGCCAATCCACAGATTGTGCTGCGACTGCCGTACTCGCGGGCGATGAGCTGCACCGCTTCAAAATCGCCGGGGGAAGCAATCGGGAAACCCGCTTCAATCACATCCACGCCCAACTCGACGAGAGCACCAGCGACTTCCAGCTTTTCATTGGTGTTCATGCTGCATCCGGGCGATTGCTCGCCGTCGCGCAGTGTGGTGTCGAAAATTGTGATGCGTTCGCCGGACATCCCCATGGTCTCCCTGGAAGAAAGGTGTTTGAAAAACGAATCGGAGTCAAAATTGGCCGCCGGCGCGTTACCGGCACGAAATTACGCGGTTCATAAGTCGTCGGCCTTACCCCACAAAAAAACCCTGAGGCCTTGGGGAGTAAGGCTCAGGGTTGCTGATTGCGAAGATTCCTCGGAATAGAACCTAACCCCGTCCCTCCCTATGCAAGGACAGTCGAAGAGCGAGGCTAAGGAGTTGGAAGCAGTACATATCTATCCGAGACCTAATCCACATCAAGAATACGTGTCCACAATGTACATCTGTTGACACGGCGGGTCAAGACCCCGCACGGCCGGTTGTGACACGCCCCGGGAAATTGAGGTTCACCAGCGGGCACCATTTTTTTGCGGATTTTGCGGGTGGCGCCCGTCAAACGCGACTTGCCCTTCATCGGCATCCTATCAATTCGTCGCATCACGCACGATCGAAGGCTCTCCCCACCTGTCCGGAATAATCTCGCCGGACCGCTTGGCAGGAAATTGCTCATTGAACGGGTTTCGCCGGCCTTGCAGGCGCGAAGCCACGTTTACGTTTTGTTAACCCATTTGATTACATTCCGAAACATCCCCGGCTTGCCTGCCAGACGAGCCAAATGCCGTGGGTTAGACGTAATGCGTTCGCTACGGACACGTTGCGGCTAGTCCACTTAAGGAGACGTGGATTGGCACAATTTTTCCTAAATCAAAAAGGCTGAGAAACAGCAGCGGTCTTGCAGATTGGCACACCGGTCGGCCTGGTAGCCCATCGCAACTTGATCGACAGCTCAGATGTTTCACCGTTTTTTCGATTGGGCAAAACAAGGGGAGAGTATCGATGAGATTCAGTTTGATGTTGAGCGCGGTTGTGCTGCTCGCGTGTGGGGTCGACGCCCGCGCCGGGCTTATTGACTTTGAGAGCGGCTATGTCGACCAGCAGTCGGTCAACGGAGCGATCGACACGGGCGACAAC